>JAIMBL010000027.1 GCA_023511615.1 Leptolyngbyaceae cyanobacterium HOT.MB2.61 | reverse complement strand
CTTAAGTTCCAGCGAGTTTCAAGATGTAACCATCAACCTTCTCAAAGCTCGTGAAATACTTTTTCAGCAAGCCCTAAGTAAGCTGCTAATTATCTAAAGCGCATAGAGTTAAAGTAGTATAACTCAAGATTACTGTAGCTCAATGCCTGTAATAAACTTTCTAAAACCTGAGACGAAAGCAAACCTCCAACGTGTTCTCAAAGAGCATGAGCATCCGGATATCTGGGAGAGAGCACTAATCTTTCTGCTGTTGAACGACGGCAATACTCAAGCACAAGTCGCTCAAACGATTGGCTGTTCGTTGCGAAAAGTAGCGTATTGGAGTGTCCACGGCGATCCTGACAACATAGAAAGTTTTCAGGATGAGCGGATGAAAGGTAACTACCGGAAAGCGACTCCAGAATATATCGAGAAGCTTCTAGAGGTGGTTGAGAAAGAACCCCAAGAATATGGATATGAATTGGGTCGATGGACGACAGCTAGATTGGCAACATATCTAGCCGAGGTGACAGGGATTAGCCTCAGCAGCACTCAGGTTATGAGGATATTAAAGTCAAAAAAGTATTGTTACCTCTGGGCAAAATACAGCCTAGAGGATAAGCAAGATCCAAAGAAAAGGGAAGCTTTTAAACAAAAATTAGAGGGGTATTTAAAGATCAGTAAAGAGAGTCCAGATCAGCTTCAAGTTTGGTTTTGGGATGAATCTGGCTTTGGTTTGCAGGTGATTCGGCGCAAAGTTATAACCCGAAAAGGGAGGCGGAGACAAGTTCGTGGAGATAAAAGGAAAGGACGGGTTAATGTGATGGGAGGGATCCGCTTTTCTGATAAGAAACGGCTTGTAGATTTCTTACCTGTAGGAAATGGGGAGAACTTCTACAGTGTGCTAAGAGACTGTTTGAAAAGTCTGAAGTGGTCACAATCTACGCCAAGCGCTTCACCATCAGCCGAATCATCGCGAGATAGATAAAAGTTTCTGAAGTTTCTGGCAGCAATTCATAGTCCCGAACAAGACGACGACAGTGCATCAACCAGCCAAAAGTTCGTTCCACGACCCAGCGTTTTTTCAGCAAGACAAATCCTTTGGTTTGCTCAGGACGCAAGACGACTTGAACAATCCAACGACATAAGCTGATCACCCATTGCATGAAGGGGTCGCCATCAAAGCCGCCATCGACCCAGATGGTGTGCAGACGAGACACAGCTTTGCCGCGCTGTCGCACCCGTTGCAGAACCTGCTTGCCGCCTGCGCGTTCTCCGGTACTCGCGGCGCTCACAAAGACCCGCAACACTAACCCTAGCGTATCGACCGTCATAAAGCGCTTGCGTCCTTTGATCTGTTTGCCCGCATCAAACCCCACCGCTTCGCGTACCCCTGCCGCACTTTTCACGGACTGACTATCGAGGACTGCTTCGGACGGACTCGGATGCCGCCCGTGTTCGATGCGGCTACAGCGATATAACCGATCATGAATGTCCACCCAGGTTCCGTCTTTGCGCCAGTTGCGAAAGTAAGAGGAGACGGTCTGCCAAGCTGGAAAGTCACCCGGTAATGACCGCCAGCGTATGCCTTCAACTAGGATGTAGAAAATCGCATTCAGGATGTCCCATAGATCGACTTCTCGTGGGCGTCCACCGGGTTTTGCTTCGGGCAACAGATCCCTCAACAATTCATATTCGGTAGGAGTAAGGTTACTGGGATAAGATTTACTCGTGTGGCTCTTTCGGTGCTGTGCTTTTATGTATTTACAGCTTATAACCGGAGAGCTTTTTTACCCCCTTGATAGTCCTTTAAAACACCCTCTAAGTGCTGATTTTGAGAAGTTTATCGCACAACTCTGACGGGGGTTCCCAACTGCACCTAGGAGAACAGTTCCTTCAGGTCGCTGTGACTCATATGAAGGCATCCATGGGAAGCGGCTTTGCCAATAAAGCTGGGGTTGAGGGTGCCGTGAAAGCCGATCTAGAGGGAGCCATTGTTCCAGAAGCCGATCCAGTAACCACCCAAGGGGTTTCTGGGGTCTTTGATGCATCTTGTTGCATCTGCTTTCTGACTAAAAGAGCGGGCGATCGCTCTCAGTAAAATCTTTATCCTGGATTTAGTAATGGACAAACTCCCATCTGTCTTCCCACGGTTTCGCAAAGGATACGTTGGTTCAAACGAAACTGAATTTCTAGCCTGAGATAGAGGTTCGATTTTTTGCGGTGCTTAGTAAAGTCCACACTGGTTGAACAGGATGTGGGGTGTGGGGTGAAGTAAAATATGACGGTTGTATTCTGCGCGACGAACCCTTGATAGAGCGTTATACCCTGCCCGAAATGGGCGAAGTTTGGACTGAGGCTTACAAATTGAAGACCTGGCTGCAAGTAGAGATTGCGGTTTGCGAGGCTCAGGCAGAACTGGGTTACATTCCGGCTGAGGCGGTTGAGGAAATCAAAGCGAAGGCAAGGTTTGACCCCCAGCGGGTGCTGGAAATTGAAAAAGAAGTCAAACATGATGTGATTGCCTTCCTGACGAATGTGAATGAGTACGTTGGCGAGGCCGGGCGCTATATTCACCTGGGAATGACCAGTTCCGATATGCTGGATACGGCCCTGGCCTTACAACTTGTTGCCAGCCTGGATGTGATCATGACGCAACTGGAGGCGTTGATTCAGGCAATTCGCTATCAGGCGCAGCAGCATCGAAATACCGTCATGATTGGTCGATCGCACGGAATTCATGCCGAACCAATCACCTTTGGCTTTAAGCTGGCGGGATGGCTGGCGGAAGTCCTGCGCCATCGCGATCGCCTCTGCCAGCAAAAGCGGGCGATCGCTGTAGGCAAAATCTCAGGGGCGGTGGGCACCTACGCCAACATTGATCCGCAAATCGAAGCCCTGGCCTGCCAGAAGCTGGGACTGGAGCCAGATACGGCTTCGACCCAGGTGATTTCCCGCGATCGCCACGCCGACTTTCTCAACGCCCTGGCCCTCCTGGCTGCCTCCATCGAACGGTTTGCAGTGGAAATCCGCAACCTCCAGCGAACGGATGTGCTGGAAGTGGAAGAGTATTTTTCCAAAGGGCAAAAAGGGTCTTCTGCCATGCCCCATAAACGAAATCCCATTCGCTCAGAACGGTTGACTGGCATGGCGCGATTGGTGCGGGGCTATGCCGTCGCTGGGCTGGAGAATGTCGCCCTCTGGCACGAACGGGATATTTCCCACAGTTCCGTAGAGCGAGTTGCCTTTCCCGATGCCTGTATTCTCATCCACTTCATGCTGGTTGAAACCACCGACCTGGTACGAAACCTGCTGGTTTATCCAGAAAACATGGCCCGCAACATGAACGTTTATGGCGGCGTCGTATTCAGCCAACGGGTGTTGCTGGCTCTGGTAGACAAAGGGCTGAGTCGGGAAGAAGCGTATGCGATCGTTCAGGCCAACGCCCATGCTGCCTGGAACAGAACCGATGGCAACTTCCGGCAATTACTGGAGCAGGACCCACGAGTGACCAAATACCTTTCCCCAGAAGAACTGGACACCTGTTTTGATCCCCAGCACCATTTGAAGAACCTGGATCAGATTTATCAACGTCTGGGGATTTGAGCCAGGGAGTCAGGAGCAAGGGGAAGTGAGGGGAGAGGTATGAGGTGTGAGGTGGAAACTCGAAACTCAGAATTCAAAACTCAAAATTTATCCACCCCCCTCCCGATTCCCAATCTCTAACCAGCCTTCACTCAATTCCCCAACGTCTGCGCCAGCTTGAAGTCGATTCCCACTGGGAATGCTGCTGTTCCTGATGGTGCCGTTGCTGGATGGCTTCGGCAGAGTCGGATAGGAATGGATCCCGGTAGGGGATCGCGGCACGGGTTTGCAGGTGTTCCTGCTCCATTGGGGAAAGGGGAGGGAGCGATCGTCCATCAAAGGCAGCGACCGTCCCCTGAGACCACTCATGGGGTAAGCGGGCATCCCCCAGGGGAATGGTGCCAACCTGTAACCCCGCCTCTAATAGGGCTGAACGCACCGCAGCGGAACGGGAATAGGTGGCCAGCTTGCCATCCGCTTTCAAACAACGGGTGACCTGGGCAAAAAACTCCACCGTCCACAGTTGGGGGCACCGTCGGGGGGAAAAGGGATCAAAGAAGACCGCATCGGCTTGAAAACGTTTAGCAGAGAGCACCTGGATCGTTTGGCGAGCATCCCCAATTAGCAGCGTGGCCGATAACTGAGGAGTCGTGTAGCAGTGTTCCAGCGCGATCGCCCGCAGGATAGACTGCACCTCTGGTGACCAGGATTCAATCAGGGGGGGAGCGATCGCGGCCCGTGGGATCGTCTCATCCAACTCCAACCCATAGACCTCGACCCGGCAATGGGGATTGGCTGTCCAGATCGTCTCCAGAGCCGCCGCTGTGTTGTAGCCCAATCCGTAGCAAACATCCAATAAACAGACACAGCCCCGCTGCGATCGCTCCACCAGATCAGTGGCTCTGGCAAATTTAACAAACGCCTCCCGTCTGGCTCCGTAACGGCTATGAAACGCCTCCCCAAACTCCTCCGAAAAGAACGTGAAAGAGCCATCCTCCGTTAACTGAGGTATCCAGGGTTTAACAGACATACAACAAGGGGGTGGGGAATAAGGTTTGAGTTCAAGGGGAAAGGGTGAGAGGTGTAGATCGGTAGATGGATAGATAAGTAGCTGGGTGCAATTAAATTAAAGATGGTTTTGGGGGTGGAGGGGGTGAAACCCTCTGCCTGGGGGCAAAGCCTCCACACCCCCCTTAAACCAAAATTGATAGGCTGACGCGGTATATTTTCATCTGTGGTGCTATATGCCATTCACTAAGCGCCAGGTAAAAAGTTGCTAAAACATGGTTCCAGCGGATTAAAACTGGATAACAATGCAATCTCTCATCCGATAGGATTTAACGACAATCTAATCAATTCAATTTAACGATGATCGCCTGCCTGAAGGGAAGTTGAGACAGTTGACTGGAAGTGACCGATGGGTAAATACCTGGGATTGATTGCTCTAACCGCGATCGCAGCTGGTATCATCACTCGCTTTTCCTTTGCCACCTCAGCTAAGACAAAGCTGGAAATTTGCAACCGAAGTGATGAGGGCACCGTGCAGGTCGCGATCGCCTACCCAAGTGGTAAACATGATTGGAATAGCCAGGGATGGCTCAGCCTAAAAGAAGGCGAGTGCGGCACCATGCTGGAAGGCAACCTGACTAACCGTTATTACTATTACTTCGCCAGGGCAGCCAGTGCCTACTCCTGGAAAGGCGAACACCGATTCTGTGTCTCCAGCCGCAAATTTGCCTTTGTCAAAGCTGATCGCCAATGCAAAGGGGCCAACTCCCGCTGGGAAAACTTCCGCGAACTCGACACTGGCAGAGATGTGACCAACTTTACGTTGAATTTGGAATAGGAGTCAGGAGTCAGGAATTAGGGACGGGGGCTGGGAAGGGAAATGAGAGGTCAGGAATGAGGGATTGGAACTCAAAACCTAAATAAAAAACTTAAAACTCATAACTGACCCCATCCACCCATCTACCCCTTCACCCCTTACTAACAGACAACAACCAGCAACCGACAACATAAAAGGGCACCTGAAACAGATGCCCTCTGGTTGATTGAAATTAGATGGGGTTTATGATGAACGTTTCAGAACGTTTCAGTTGGTAGATAACTGACCTAGCTCAGAGCTGTGTGGCTACGGTCATAGCTCATCCAGAAACTGGGATGAATTTTGCCCTGAATGTGGTTCCAATAGTTGGCGATGTTAGCCGATAACCCCGCTTCAGCAGCGGAACGTCTTAGCATTGATTGCTGCCGATTTTTCACGGCCCGATGATGGCTCAGAGTCAGCAAACGGGCCTGCTCTTCAACCGAAAGAGGGGAAGCCGTAGAAACAGCGGGGGCAACAGCAGGAGCCACATCTACCGCCTGAACGGTGGGGCGCAGAGAATAGGCAGTCCCCCGGTATTTGAGGATGGCATTGAGATTGTCATTTTTTGCCACTTGGTTCAGTCGGTAACTGGCACCCCGATACCTGAGATCAACAGCGGGAACAAATGCTGGTTTTTGAGTTGATTCGTAGCTAACACCTCGATAAGTCAGTTTCATAATTCGCCTCCTAAGTAATCCGTTGCGATTTGAGGCGCGTTCCTTCGGGATGACTCCCTACTTCCGTCTTCCCTTCAGATCTACCTGAGCTGGAGTTAGAATGTTCGTCCCAGGTAGGTGAGAAGATGAACGATTTATTTCTGTATCTATTTTTACAGTTTTTCACTCGGATTGTCAACCTTTACAAAAGTTTATCTTGTTTTTGGTGGGAATCAGCCACTAAAAATATCGAGCTGTTCAATTGGCGGCCTGGTATGTCTGGTATCGCCCCTACCGTTACCTTCTCGAACTGAGTGATTGGTGGCGCTACCCTTGCGGAGCCCCACGGCAATTTTGCTGTACTTTTCAATTTGCGTCATCACCTGTTTTGCTCGCTGGATGACTGAGGCAGGCAATCCCGCTAACCGTCCTGCTTCGATGCCGTAGGAACGGTCTGCCCCACCTGGCTGTACCCGGTGGAGAAACACGATCTGGTCGGGTAATTCTTTCACCGTCACCTGGTAGTTGGCAACATTGGGCAGAATGGAGGCCAGTTCATTCAGTTCGTGGTAATGGGTGGCAAAGAGGGTGCGGGCACGAATCTCGGTTGCCAGGTGTTCAGCTACCGCCCAGGCAATGGACAGTCCATCAAATGTAGCCGTCCCCCGGCCAATTTCATCCAGCAGAACCAGCGATCGCGCCGTGGCATGATTCAGAATATTGGCCGTTTCGTTCATCTCTACCATAAACGTGGATTGGCCCGTGGCCAGATCATCCACTGCACCCACGCGGGTAAAGATGCGATCGCAAATCCCCAGAGTGGCTTGCTGGGCAGGCACAAAGCTCCCTACCTGGGCCATCAGTTGAATCAACCCCACCTGACGAAGATAGCAACTCTTACCGCTGGCATTGGGGCCGGTGAGGATGATCAGATCGGGGAAGGAGGAGGAGTTTTGAGTTTCCGACTCCCGACTCCCGACCTCCAACTCCCCATTCCTGCTGCCTGCTGCCTGCCCCCTGCCCGCATTTTCCCTATCGCCCGTCACCTGTCGTCCATCCCCCAACCTTGTTGAATTGGGTACAAAAAAACCCGCTGGCAGGGATTGCTCAACAACGGGATGGCGTCCTTCGATAATGGAAATTTCCCGGGTATGGGTCATTTGGGGGCGACAGTAGCCGTACAGGGCGGCAACTTCAGCTAAACCAGAGAGGACATCTGCCGCGGCAACGGAGCGGGCCACGTTCCGAATCAGTTCAGCCTGGGTGCCAACCTGCGATCTCAGGTCCGCAAAAATCTCGTACTCGAGGCGGTTCAGGTCTTCCCGTGCGTTCAGGATCCGGCTTTCCCGGTCTTTTAGTTCAGTAGTGATGTAGCGCTCTTCGTTGGTCAGGGTTTGTTTGCGGTTATACTCTTCAGGCACCTGGTCGGTTTTGGCCCGGGAGATGCTGATGTAGTAGCCAAAGGTTTTGCTGTAGCCCACTTTCAGGGTTTGAATCCCGGTTCGCTCCCGTTCGCTCGCCTCCAGATTTTTGATCCAGTTCTGGTCTGCTTCCACCTGTTGCCGCAGGCTGTCCAGCCGGATATCAACCCCTGAACGAATCAGGTTGCCCTCAGTTAGGTGGAGCGGGGGTGAGTCTACCAGGTGGGCCCGCAGCGTTTGACCCAACGCTTCCAGCACTGGAGGTACCTGCTGCAAGTCCCGAAGATAACGGGACTGGGCTGAATCGACCAGATAAGCCAGTTCTGGCAATTTTTCTAAAGAATCTGCCAGGGCCACCAGGTCGCGGGCATTGGCAGTTCCCGAACCGGCCCGTCCAGCCAGTCGTTCCAAATCGTAGATCTGTTTCAGTAAGCGCTGGAGTGTCTGCCGCAGAGCACTATTTTCAACCAGTTCCTGGATTGTGTCCTGGCGATCGCTAATCTCCTGCAAGTCCAACAGCGGCTGTAGTAACCAGCGGCGCAGTGCCCGGCTTCCCATTGTGGTCATGGTGCGGTCCAGCGCCCACAGCAGCGATCCATGAAACGTTCCATCCCGCACGGTTTGAGTGATCTCTAAATTGCGGCGCGTCTGATGATCGATCACCAGAAACTCAGACAGGGTGTAGGTGCAGAGCGGTTGTAGCGGTACCTTCTGTAAGGACGCATGGGATCGCTGCCAGTTTTGAGTTTTGAGTTTTGGGTTTTGGGTTTTCAGTTCTGAGTGAACTTCTGGTTCCTGCCCCCGCTCCGAGGTGGTTTCCAGGTACTCCACCAGCCCCCCCGCTGCCCGTATCGCCAAGGGCAAATGTTCACAGCCCATGCCTTCCAGCGATCGCACCCTGAACCGTTGCAGCAGTCGATAACGGGCCTCAGCCAGCACAAAAGGAGCCTGGGGACGCAGGGTATAGCAAAACTGGGCAGGCAGGCAGGCAGGTAATTGGTCAGAGTTTTCTCCCGGTCGCAGCAGACTCACCAGATCCGGTGCATGAGTGGGTACCAGCACTTCCGAAGGCTGTAACCGCATCAGTTCCTGGGTCAACTGTTCCAGGCCTTCAAACTGGGTGGTGAAAAACTCTCCTGTGGAAATGTCGGCATAGGCTAAACCCCAATGATTTCCAGCTATCACCACTGCCGCCAGGAAATTGTTGCGACGGGCATTCAACATGCCCTCTTCCATCACAGTGCCAGGGGTGATCACGCGGGTAATTTCCCGCTGGACCAGCCGTCCCTGGGCATCGGCAGCATCTTCTACCTGGTCACAGACGGCCACGGCATAGCCCCGCTCCACCAGTTGGGCACAGTAGCGATCAAGGGCGTGGTGGGGGATCCCGGCCAGAGGTACCTGTCCCACCTCCTCCCCAGCGTGCTTGGCGGTCAGGACAATTTCCAGTTCCCGCGAAATCGTGATCGCATCCTGAAAGAAAGTCTCGAAAAAGTCCCCAATCCGGTACAGCAGCAGGGCATGGGGGTGCTGGTCTTTCAGCTCTACATAATGCCGCATCATCGGGGTCAACGCCTCCCGGTTCACGTCCCGATGGTGGGCATAGCGCACTTTGTACTTAACCAGCCGTTCTGGTAATCCGTTGATGAGGGGGTCAGTCGATGCAGAATCTGTCATGAACTGAGGTCAAATGCACGGTATTCAATGACTCTATCGCAAGGTACAGGAATCGAGAAGGTTGTTTGGGGTGATTTTAGAGAGGCGATCGCCCTACCCAAAAATCGCCCGATCAGGAAGGTTCTGTGTTACAACTCTACAGAGTTGCCGACCTCCAGCTATAGATGGTGTAGACTGAAGGCCTCAAACCGAGAATTAACCCCTACATTTAGTATCAGTACATCAGTCCCAGTATAGTTTCACTCCCAGCAGCGAGATCCTGCCCTATGGTTCAAGAGCTTGAAAAAACACGCCCCAGAGAAATTCTGAATGGCAGTTCCACCTTTCCGCAGCTTGCCACACTGCCTGCCAACCAGTTCCCCCCCCATGCTCCCACAGCAAATCCTGTCTTTTACCGGACCTACAGCCGTCGTTTGGGCGATCGGCGAGAGCCGTTAGAAGAAGTGATCCAGCGGACAACCCAGGGATTGATTAAGCTCGGACGGTTGACCCCCGATGAGGCCAGACTGATCGAGCGGATGCAGCGAGAATTGAAAAGTCTCCCTTCCGGTCGCTGGCTCTGGGTGGGGGGAACCCAGTGGATCGAAAAGCCGGAAAATTTCTCTGGAGCCTACAACTGTACCAGCACCAATGTCATTGATTGGCGGGCATTTGGACTGATGATGGATCTGGCGATGATGGGCTGTGGAACGGGAGCGATTCTGGAGCCACAGTACATCAACCAGTTACCGCCAATTCGCAATCGGTTGGTGGTGAGGTTAGTGGGAGCCATTGGGACAACTCCGGCCGGGCAGCGGCGCGATCACACCGAGGTCACGATTAATGGCAATCAAGTGCGGATTGATGTCGGTGATAGCCGCCAGGGTTGGGTGCAGTCCTACCAGACGTTGCTGGAACTGTCTACGGACGATCGCTTCTCTGGCGAAGTAGAAATCACAGTGAACTTGAGTGATGTGCGTCCAGAGGGAGAAGTTCTGAAGGGTTTCGGCGGCGTTGCCAATCCTATCCGGTTGCCGGGACTTTACGAGCGGTGCGCTGCGATTTTGAATCGGGCGATCGGACGACAACTTACCTCTGTGGAGTGCTGTCTGTTAATCGATGAAGCCGCGGCCACAGTAGTTGCCGGGAACATCCGGCGATCGGCGGGGATGCGTCAGGGGATCAGCAGTGACGAAGCCTTTGCCACAGCGAAAGACAACCTCTGGCAGCAGGATGCCGCAGGAAATTGGCGAATTGACCCCCATCGCGACGTTCTCCGAATGGCAAACCACACCCGCGTCTACCACCATAAGCCCACGGAGCAAGAGTGCATTGATGCGGTTCGCAAACAGTTTTATTCCGGTGAAGGGGCAATTCAGTATGCACCGGAAGCGATTGCTCGCTCTAACCGTGACTTGTTGGCTACTGACGAACTTCGGGCTGCGTTTCTGCAAGCCTGTAACCAGGGCACTGCTAAAGCCTGGCTCCAACAGCACTACCCTCAGGTGCCAGCCAATGAATTGGAGCATCGCCTGGGACGGTATGGTTTAAACCCCTGCGGAGAAATCCTTGGGGCAGACTTTCACTGCAACCTATCGGAAGTCCATCTAAATCAGATCGATCCCCGCAATGTGAAAGAGCAGGAAGAAGCATTTACCGCCGCTGCACTTTCCGTGGCGGCTCTGTTGAATCATCACTTTATCGAACCGCGCTATCAAAAGTCGCGGGAACTGGACCCAATTGTGGGAGTTTCCTTCACTGGACTGTTTGATTTCTTTGTTCATGCTTTTGGGGTCGATTGGTTGCGCTGGTGGGAAGCTGGACGCCCAGAGACTCCGGCAGGTCTTGCCTTCAAACGGCGGGAGCAGGAGTACCTGAATTACTGGCGGGAGATTGTTCATCGCGTTGTGTGGGATTACTGCGATCGCCACCAGCTCAAACGTCCCAACCGCTGCACCACCGTTCAACCCGCAGGCACTAAATCTCTTTTGACAGGAGCCAGCCCCGGATGGCACCCTCCCAAAGCCCAGCGGTTTATTCGGCGGATCACCTTCCGCAAGAACGATCCCGTCGCTCTGGCCTGCATTGATTATGGTTACAACGTGGTGCCCTCCCAATCGGATAAGGATGAACAGGGCAACCTGCTAAACGATCCCTTTGATCCTCGTTGCACTGAATGGCTGGTTGAAATTCCAGTCGAAGTTTCCTGGGCCAACCTGCCGGGAGCTGATGAGATTGCGATCGAAAAATTCTCTGCCTTGGCTCAGTTTGACTTCTACATGCAGGTGCAGAAGCACTACACCGCCCACAACACTAGCGCTACGGTTGAACTCACCGAAGCCGAAATAGAACCGCTTGCGAAACGGATCTATCAGGCGATCGTCACCGACGAAGGCTATATCAGCGCCGCGCTGCTGGCTCGCTTTGATGCTCCCTTCCCCCGCCTGCCCTTCGAAAAGATCGACAAAGACACCTTTGATCGCCTGCAACAGGAAGTCAAAGCCCGTCAACGCACCAGCGACTTCTACGCTGCCCTCAGTCGCTATGACTCGGGTTTTGGCCTCGCCGAAGGTCCCGCCGGGTGCGATAGCGACAAGTGCATGTTGCCAGAGAAAAAGTGAAGGAAGCGTCGTTCGTTGTTAGAGGGGGGTGAGGAGTTTATTGACGAACTCACCACTCAAACCTCCCTCCCCCTGACCCACGCTACAATCACCAGAGTAACCAGTCTCACAAGGGGAGTTTTAGTATGTTCATGGATGAACTGATGCCGGTTCTTAAGGAGCTTGCCCAGCAGCCGATCGCCTTCATGGGCGGATTTTTCTCCGGGTTGCTTCGTCTCAATCTGGAGGATGACCCCGTGAAATCCTGGCTGGATAAGCAAACAGGCGTTTCCTACACGCCACCAGATGAAGTCCAGAATGGAAAAAGCAGTGGCCCCCAATCAATTTCGATTGAGTAAGGCATGACCTTAAGGGCAGAGTTACAGCCAGTTTCAAATGGATAAACCACCCTTTAGCCTCTAGCCCCTAACCTCTGGCTTCTTGAACGGTATGGCAGACTCAATTGAAAAACCCTGTAAGAAGCCAGGAGCCAGGGAATTCAGGGGAAAAAGCTATTGAATTAGTCCGCGAACGGCTGCAATTAGCAGAGCGGAGCCAAAGGCCAATCGGTACCAGACAAACACCCAGGTGCTCTGGCGTTGCAGGTATCGCAGTAGCCAGGCAATGGACAGATAAGAAAAGATGAAGGTTGAGAGGATCCCAATCAGAAGGGGGATCAGCGTGTCCACATCCCCAAATGCTTTGCGAGACTGATACAGGGTAGCGATCGCCAGAGTGGGTAACCCCAACAAAAATGAAAACCTGGCTGCCGTTTGTCGCTCCAACCCCCGGAAGAGGGCAGTGGTCAGCGTAGAACCAGAACGAGAAACGCCAGGTACCAGAGCCAGCATTTGCCCCAAACCGACCAGGATACCATCCTTAACTTGAAGGGCATCAAATCCCCGTTTGCGGTTGCCAATCTGTTCTGCCAGTCCCAGCAAGAGCGCCATTCCAATGGATGCCAGCCCAATGACTACAGCGCTCTCTGGAATCTTATCTTGCAAGAGATAGCCCCCAATCAGGGCTGGCAAAGTACCCACGGCAATTCCCATCGCTATCTTCCACTCTTCCCGCTCCCAATCTTGCTTGCGAAAAGCACTCCAGGCACCGTTCACGATTTGATGTAAATCGGTCCAAAAATAAATGAGAACTGCGATCACGCTACCAAACTGGATGGCATCGACAAAATACTTCTGCCCTAGGAGATTCCAGCCAAAGGCTTTGGTAAAGACCAGAAGATGGGCTGTACTGCTAATTGGGAGAAATTCAGTAATTCCTTGAACAATTCCCAAGACGAACGCCTGAACGGTATTGAGCAATAGATCGGGCTGGGCATCAACCGGCGCTTGACTGTCTAAAGCCAGAACACCCTGGCTGATGCACCAAAGGCTATCCCCGCTCAGGTGTCCCATCCATTCCCCTGGATTTAATTTGAGCCAGCCCATTCATCCTTCTCCCTCAGATTGTTACAGCCCTAACAGCTTCTGCGATCGCAGGTCTTATACCAATTCTCGATTTTGGATTTGCGATTTTGGATTGACAAACACTGAACCTGAGAGGGTTCCAGTTAGTTCATCTGTAGCCCTACTTTGAAGAATTGGTGTTATCTGTTGATTTCTGCGCTCAGAATCTGGTTTATTTCCTCGTCCAGATTGCCACAGGTTCGGCACCATCGAGAAGGTTATCTCCAGGCTTCCAGTCAACTCTTCACTAAGACAGGTAATCTCTAACCAGTTTAGCCATCCCGCGAAAGAACCATTGCAAAAGTTGAAACATAATGCCCCAGGGGGGGATATGCCAGGATTTGTGGTATGTTACTTAAAGTAAATTAAATAAGAATTATTAACAATCCTTGGTTTCCTACTCCTTCCACTCCCCTGAATACCCTGCTCGTGCCGTCGTCTCTTCTTCCGCGATCTGCGATCAGTTAACGCCTAAGAAGCCTGGTTTTGCCAACCATTGGTCAGTCCTGCTGGCCTCCATTTTTTTGGTTTCGGTGCCAGTTTTCCTTCAGGCTCCCCTGGTTCGGTTTTTTCCCTGGGTGAGTCTGGGTTTCACTCCTGTTCTCTGGTGGATAGGGCTGCGATTGTCTACTCGATGGAACGGTTCCTGGTCTGGAGATTTGCTACTGGGCTTTACCTGGACCTGGCTGGCAGGATCGATTTATTGGGGATGGTTGCGCTGGGAACCTCTGATCCATCTGCCGGTTGAGTCAATTGGACTGCCCTTTGCAGTCTGGGCGATCGCCCGTAACCCGGCCAGAACGGGCAGCTTCTTCTACCTCGGCTCCCTGTTTGGCACCGCCGTGACTGACCTTTACTTTTACCTGGTCAACTTGATCCCGCACTGGCGGCAGTTAATGCAAGTGGAAGGGGAACAGGCACGCCCTATCTTGCAGGACGCGATTGCCTACATGCAGACCCCCTGGGGGATTAGTTGGGCAGTGATGCTGGCTCTTTTGTTGCTGGGGGTTGGTCTTTTGCCCCTCCACTCCCGACAAACTTGCTGGTGGGCATTTAGCGGGGCAGTATTGAGTACAATTCTGGTAGATAGTGTGTTTTGGCTGGCGGCATCCACCCTGTGAAGGTGTTCTAGCTTCTGATAGCATCTCCCAAACTCAATGCGACTAAATTGAGCGAAAAGCCCCAGAAAGTCTAATATTTTTGGGTGATTTTTCCTTTCCCGTCTACACTAACAGGCAGAGATGTGTCAGGATGCATCATTAGGGTAAAAATCAATTTTGCTCATAGTCTGTGGTGACTTTGCAATCCACTCCTCATCTGCTACTGCGAACCGAGTCTGGTATCAGACGGCTACCGTTGACCGGCAGCAACTGCTGGACGATTGGGCGAAGTGAGGATAATAACTTTGTATTGCCCGATCGCTGGATTTCACGCAACCATGCCATGTTGCAGTGCATGGAAACCGGAGAATTCTATTTGATTGACCTGGGCAGCCGGAATGGGTCTTTTGTCAATGGTCGCCGGGTGAGCATTCCCGTCACCCTCCACAGTGGCGATCGCCTCACCTTTGGTCAAACCGAGCTGGAATTCCATTGCCCCAATATCAGCCAGGCGGCTGATACGATAAATAGTGATTCAAAAGAATTCACAGCAACCGCGACCCTGCACGTACGACGACTCATTTCGGTTCTGGTGGTTGATATTCGAGACTTTACGGTGCTGACTCGTCAGTTGGATGAAAAATTGCTGTCGGAAGTCATTGGCACCTGGTTTCGTCACGCTGGAGACATCATCCGAGAGTACGGCAGTTGGGTCGATAAATACATTGGCGATGCCGTCATGGCCATCTGGATTCACAGCGCTCAAGGGGTCAGCGATGAAGAAATGGTGCGGATTTTCCGCGCCCTGAGTGCCCTGCACAAAATGACCAGTGACCTTTACAACCTCTATCCCTTACCATTTCCCCTGCGTATTGGTGCTGGCATCAATACGGGCTATGCCATGGTGGGCAATACCGGCAGTGGCGATCGCCCCGACTACACTGCTCTGGGAGATACCGTCAACGCCGCCTTTCGGCTGGAAACCTCAACCAAGCAGATTGGTTTAGAAGTTGCGGTAGGTGAAACTACCTATCAGCATCTCTCCGCTTTAGGGGCTGACTCTTCCAGACTCTTCAAGCAATACACCGTCCACCTCAAGGGCTACGACATTCCCACCGTTGCCCATGCCTGCTCCTATGCCGATCTGGATATTTTTTTGCAGTCAAAGAATAAAAGCTAGGGAATCCGATCCACCCACTCTCCAGTTGGGCAGGATGGATGCCCTTCAACCGAACTGTAAAGTTTTATAAATCATGCTCTTAGCTGGGCTTACCAGTATTCATGATGGTGCCTGGCTAATGATAGGCTCTAATAAATGCTATAAGTCGATTCCGTGCAACAGGACGGGAGGAATATATTCATGAAAAGGGTTTTTCGCCTGTTAACAATTCTGGGGATGTTGATAGGTTGTCTGGGATGGTTTGGAGTGCCGCAGAATGCGCTGGCCGCAAATCTGCCCACCGGTCTACAACTGAATAGAACAGTCTTTGCTCCTAAACTGTTTGCGGTTGAAGAAATCCGTGATGTTGTAGGAGAGAAGCTAGCATCTGAGTATGGCCAGAAAGTTGACCTGAACAACGCAAATGTTCGTGCTTTTAGACAGTACCAGGGGTTGTATCCAACTCTGGCGGGAATGATTGTCAAAAACGCTCCCTACCAGAAAGTGGATGATGTCCTGAAGATTCCAGGTTTGAGTGAACGGCAAAAAGAAATTCTGCAAGCTAATTTGCAGAACTTTACGGTGACCGATGTTGAAGATGCTCTGGTTGAGGGGGGCGATCGCTTCAACAACGGCATCTATCGATAACAAATTTGGTTTGATACCCTGAGTTAAATTGCTCGATGCCCATTCCAAGGGTCAGAGAGCAATTTTTATTATCTTTTCTCTTCTGCTTGAGGCCTTCGTTGCAAGCTCAACTCACTGTCGCACAGATCACCGCTTCAGAACTTCCTGAACGGTTTGATGTGCTGGTGATTGGAGCTGGAGCAGCGGGGCTTTATGCATCCCTCTGCCTTCCCAGTCATCTTCAGATTGGGTTGATTACAAAAGAAACCCCCTCTCTTTCAGCCAGTGACTGGGCGCAGGGTGGGATTGCAGCAGTCATGGCCCCAGACGACTCCGTTGCCCTGCATCTGGAAGATACCCTCCGGGCTGGGGCAGGACTGTGTGATTACTCAGCCGTTAAGTTCTTAGTTGAACAGGCATCGGAATGCATTCATTCCCTGGTCGAAATGGGGGTCGCCTTCGATCGCCACGATGGCGATCTTGCCCTCACTCTGGAGGCGGCCCACTCCCGACGCAGAGTGCTCCACGCTGCGGATACCACCGGGCGAGCCGTCGTTGGAACTTTAATTGCTCAGGTCTTAAACCGCAAAAACATTCAGATAGTTTCCCAGGCGCTGACCCTGGATCTGTGGATGGATGCTGAGAATCGGTGCTGCCAGGGAGTTTGCCTGCTTTATCAGGGGCAGATTCGCTGGCTGCGAGCGAGAGCAGTGATCCTGGCGACGGGCGGCGGTGGGCAGGTGTTTGCGCAGACGACCAATCCCACCCTGAGTACGGGAGATGGGGTCGCGATCGCCTGGCGGGCAGGTACCATCCTGCGGGATTTGGAGTTCGTCCAATTTCACCCCACCGCATTGACCAGACCGGGAGCTCCCCGCTTTTTGATCAGCGAAGCTGTAAGGGGTGAGGGGGCCCATCTGGTGGATGAACAGGGCAGGCGCTTTGCCTTCGACTACCATCCGGCTGGAGAACTCGCACCCAGGGATGTAGTGAGTCGAGCCATCTTCAGTTACTTGCAAAAGACCCACCCAGACCCTGCCGCTGCCCATGTCTGGCTAGACCTGCGCCCAATTCCTGTAGAAACCATTCAACATCGGTTTCCCAATATCATTCAGGTTTGTCAGCAGTGGGGAATTGATGTGTTCCAGGAGCCCATTCCAGTTGCCCCCGCTGCCCACTACTGGATGGGCGGCATTGCCACTGATTTATTCAACCAAACATCGATCGCAGGGCTTTACGCCGTGGGTGAAACAGCCAGCACCGGGGTTCATGGAGCCAATCGCTTGGCCAGCAACTCGCTGCTTGAATGTATTGTTTTTGGGGCTCAGTTCGCCCATCTAGACCTTCCTCCAGTGGGAGCAGCAAGAACGGATGCAATTATCCAAAACCAGGTAAAGGAAACATTCCCAGCCACAATTAGCGCTCCTACTTCAGATGAAATCAATACCATCGAGTTTTTACGCTATCAGCTTCCTCGCCTGGTCTGGCAGAGCGCTGGAATTTGCCGGGAAGGGCGAGGGATGGAAGAGGCGATCGCCCAGATTCAGCAATGGCAGCAAGAATTTCTAGCCCTGCCCATCAGTCAATCCCTCCTGAATCTCCAACCCAAACGTTCAATGTGTTTAGATGGCCCGGATACTGAGCCTCACCTTCGCACCTGGGCTGAAACGCGCAACCTCCTGGACATCGGCTGGCTCATTCTGAAAAGCGCCGATTTCCGCACCGAAAGTCGGGGTGGGCACTACCGTCTGGACTATCCTAAAATAGACCCCCAATGGCAAGTGCATACGCTTGTACAGGGCGATCGCTGGTGGAAGGCCCCTGTGCAAGAGCAAGAATCATGAAGATCCACACCTGCTCAAGATTCCGATTCATCCGTCAGCGTTTCAATCAATAAATCCACTTGCTTCTGGCGTTGAGCCAGAAAAGTTTCACACTGGCGCAGGTATTCAACGGCAGCAGCAAACTGGTCAAACACTTCGGAAAGCTCCAGTTCACCCGCTTCAATACGGGCCATGATCTCTTCCACTTTTTTCACCGTTGCCTCGTAGTTCCAGCCTTCCGGGAATGGCCCAGAAGGGGAATCGAGACTGGAATTATTCATATACTAAAAATACGAACTCCAACAAATTCTTTATAAACTGATTACACCAGAAAGGCTCTCCTGCGAGTTTGGTGATAAGCGATGCTTATCATCTAAAACAAAATCAATATTCCAGGGATTTTGTTTGAGATGCAAAGAGTCGCGTAAGCGACTCTTTCACCGGCAAGCCAGGAGAAACACCAGGAATAGCAAAGATGACGCAGCAGGCAATCAGTTCAAGATAAGCGGATGCAAGAAATTACGGCCAGGGACTGGAAGCGCCTTGGACGGTGTTCTGGAAAACTGACTCAAGAGCCTACTGACTCAAGAGCCTTGAGATAAATCTCAGGCTCAAAGCGGAAACCGGTTAAAACAGGTTCAAATCCCAACGAGTCTGCGTTTCAGTCAGTTTCAACTAACTCTAGCTTTGAGCCAGAACTTTGTTCTAAGCTTATTTCAGGGCCATTCAGGTATAGTTAACTCTCTTATAGTTAACCCTCTACCGGTGTGTTCAGGACTTCGGTTACTTTGACGTTTAACTGGCCCTGTTCCAACTGAATTTGCAAATCCTGACCCACACTCAACCCTTCGGTCGATCGCACAATTGTCCCTTCCATCTGCTTAACCACCGCGTAACCCCGCTTCAATACTGCTTCAGGATTAAGTGTCTCCAACTTTTGCCTTAACAACTGGCAATGTTGTTTTGCCTGTTGAATTTGTAACAGGCTTCCCTGCACCAGACGCTTGCGCATCCAGTTTAGCTTTTGGGACTCCTGCTCCAGTTTTCGATCAAGCTGTAGTTTGATTAACCGGATACGCAGACGTTGCAACCGTTCCTGGGTTATTTCCAGGGAGTAATCCATAATCTCCTTCAGGGCCAAAACCCGCTCCTGATGCTCAAGATAAAGGTCTGTCAGTAATGGAACGGCCTGTTCGGCGGCAGCAGTCGGAGTATGGGCACAAACATCCGCTGCCAAGTCTGCCAGCGTCTCATCCCGTTGATGCCCAATCCCTGCAATGACGGGAATGGAGCATTCAGCGATCGCCCGCACCACTCGCTCATCATTAAAACACGCCATATCTTCAATCGCCCCACCACCTCGTGATAGAATTAGTACGTCTGACCTACCATCTCGTTCAACTCGACGAATAGCATTGACAATCGAGGCTGGAGCCTGATCCCCCTGTACCAATGCCGGAGAAAACAGCACATGCAACCCTGGATACCGCCGCCGCAACGTCCGCTGAATATCGCCCCAGGCTGCTGCCTGAGGTGAAGTCACAACTGCGATCGTTCGAGGGTGGGCAGGGAGTGGTCGCTTTCGCCCCGCATCAAACAACCCTTCCGCCTCCAGACGATTGCGCAACTGCCGATAACGAAGCGCTCGCAAACCCTCTCCTGCCGGTAACGCCTGCCAGACAATTAACTGATACTGGCCCCGCTGAGGATGCACATGGATTCGCCCCAGGATAATTAGTTGTTCTCCCGATACTGGTAAAGTTGCTAGCTTTTCCAGGTAACTATTCCATACCACGCAGTGGATGGCCGCCTTTGCATCGGGATCCTGAAGGGTAAAAAACAAACCACTCCGATAGCGAGTAGCACTAGACACTTCCCCAGTTACCCACACCTGCCGCAGTTGGATGTCTTGTTCAAGCACTGCCTGAATATACGCCGTCAGCCCTGCCACTGAAAGCGCCGTATCTGGAACGAGCAAACTTGGAAGATAGGAGGTCATTGCCTGTAACTGAACAAAAACTTAATGCTTGAGATTAATCCATTGGCATTCAAATATCCCGGTCGGCCTTTCAGGATCTTCCATTGGTTGCCGCCAGAAATCCAAAAATTTGGTGTAGATCCGCGTTAATTATCTCCAGATTAACTAGACTCAACTAAATCTCCTGATATGCTCAATTCTATTCCGCTTCATCCAGTTGTCCTGTTCACCTTAAGCCCATTTCCCAGATTGTTAAACCCTATCCTTAAACCGTTGCTGGTTCTCCCAGCTTGCCGGTGAAAGAGTAGCGCAAGCGGCTCTTTGCATCTCAAACAAAATTTCTGAAATATTGATCTTGTTTTGATGATAAGCCTCGCTTATCGCCAAACTCTCAGGAGAGCCCCGTTGCTTCCCTTTGCCCCGTCCCTTCATTACCATCATCACCTGATGCGAAAACTCCTGTCCTAACCCTCGTTAGAAGGGGAATATTTAAATTAAAATCTCCAAATCTGACAATCCCTACTTCCACAAACACTCCTGTTTTGAGGCGCTAATGGCTACTAAAACCGAAACTTCCGATAAGCAAAAAGCTCTGAACCTGGTACTGACTCAAATAGAACGTAACTTTGGTAAAGGCAGCATTATGCGACTGGGGGACGCCAGCCGCATGAAGGTTGAAACCATTCCCAGTGGGGCACTCACGTTAGATCTGGCGTTGGGGGGTGGCATCCCCAAGGGGAGGGTAATTGAAATTTACGGGCCGGAAAGCTCGGGTAAAACGACCGTTGCTCTGCACGCAGTGGCTGAAGTTCAGAAAGCTGGTGGGATTGCTGCTTTTGTTGATGCAGAACATGCCCTCGATCCCGCCTATGCCAGAGCGCTAGGGGTCGATATTGATAATCTTCTGGTCTCCCAGCCCGACACGGGTGAAGCCGCGCTGGAAATTGTGGATCAACTAGTGCGCTCCTCCGCTGTGGATATCATCGTGGTTGATTCCGTTGCGGCTCTGGTGCCTCGTGCAGAAATTGAAGGTGAAATGGGCGACAGCCACGTGGGACTGCAAGCTCGCCTGATGAGCCAGGCACTGCGCAAAATCGCAGGCAATATGGGGAAATCAGGCTGTACGGTTATCTTCTTAAACCAACTCCGCCAGAAGATTGGGGTGACCTATGGCAGCCCAGAGACAACCACTGGGGGGCAGGCACTTAAGTTTTATGCCTCGGTTCGTCTAGACATTCGTCGCATCCAAACTTTGAAAAAGGGTACCGAGGAGTACGGCATTCGGGCCAAAGTCAAAGTTGCTAAAAATAAGGTTGCGCCTCCGTTTCGGGTTGCCGAGTTCGATGTCATTTTTGGCAAGGGGATCTCCACTCTCGGCTGTTTGATTGATCTGGCAGAGGAGACGGGTGTAATTATTCGGAGGGGAGCCTGGTATAGCTACAATGGCGACAACATCGCTCAGGGTCGGGACAACGCCATCAAGTATGCTGAAGAGAAACCAGAATTTGCCCAAAAGATTGAGCAGGAAGTCCGGCAAAAGTTGGAAATGGGGGCGCTGGTTTCGGCGACTACCGTTGGGCAAGCTGATGTGGATGACGAAGACGAAGAATATCTGGAAGAAGAGGAGTAGAAACCTGCGGGTAGGGGCTTTGCTGCAATGTTCTTATCCGCAAACGGTTTCTCTGTTTGTGGCCACTCTCCCTCAACACTTTCCCATACTCGATTAGAAAAGATCTGATGGTGATTGGTAAGCTGTTAGCTCTTCTCAGGACATTAGCTCAGCGTTTGAGAAAACGATCAAGGATTTTTGCTTGCTGGGCTGGGCTGAATTCAGGTATTTTCGCTTCTGAAAGGTGTTCACCGGAAGGAACGGGTGAAACAGGAAACACTGAGGTTTCTTCTGTCCCCATCGCAGAAGGAATTTCCCAATCTGTCGTTGCTGATGTGTGTTCCGCCCCCTGATTAGTCAAATTCTGGTTGGTAGGGGCGATCGCTCTGCGCAGGGTATTGACTTGCTCCAACACATCCATCGGTAGACGTTCGGTCATCCTGGAAGTTTCGCAAATGAAAAAGGTGAAAGCCAGGCTACCAAGACGAATTTGATCACCCTCTTTCAAAGGGGCACATTGCCGTACAGCTTCCCCATTGATAAACGAACCGTTGGTGCTGTTTAGATCAATCAGGTAAAAGCCCTCATTCTCAACAAACTGAATTGCGGCGTGACGACGAGACAACCGCTTATCCTGGATGAGAAGAGTTGCCTTGCGATCACGCCCAATCACCCAAATCCCCTCTGGCTGGTAAAGTGCTTGCGTCTTGCCTTTCAATAAATTAGTCGCCAGATAGGGTTGCTGCGTTTGTACAACTCCTTGGACATAATGCACCGTAGCACGGCTACGCCATTTCCCATCACTGTTCTCCAGTTCCAAAATCTCATCCAACAATCTGGGATGGTGCTCATAGAGCTTTAGAAACACCCGATACAGCCCTAAACGCTGCTCCAAATCAGCTTCTCTAGGGGGTCTAACATCATGGGACGAGTATTTGGCTAAGGATTGTGAGTCGATCATACCTGACCATTCAGTCGATCATACCTGACCATTCAAGCGGTTGCGAAACTGGTATGAAATCCGGTTGATAGATGATGAGGGATTGGGGCGGTTTCTATGCCAGGGTTTCACCCCTGTACCCCGGCCTAACCAAAATGACTACTGCTACAGGTTCAGACATCATCAACCGGATGCCATATACCGGATGCCATATAAACGTTTGTTTACGCTGTGGGACAAATATAGAGCACGCAGCCTGAACACCCTTCAGTAATCGTTGGCTTTGCAGCCATAGAATTTTTTTTCAAGAGTGGCTAATCGTGAAAGAACACACAAGATAAGGGTACACGCCCTTCAGAGTAAAACTTTTGGATCTGCAGAAATAACCGCACAATTACGGGATAATCTTTTGCCTGATGCTGGGTGAGTAATGTCAATGGTAGATTCTACGAATTCATACGCTGTAAACAATTTTTTTACCAGATTATTGAGTGTTGTGTTGGTTCTTTCATCAAAACCGCCTCTTTTCTACAATGGAATATATTAAATCCTGACCCATCGCCTGCCGTAAGGTGCCGTTCTGGTTCAAATCCCTCACTTGAGAGATGTTTCTCATCATTGAGAAAGCCATAGGTTAGGTATCAGTGGTTTTTAGCGCTTTTGGCGATCGCATTTATGGACATTCTTTTTGAATCCTTAATGCGCTGATCTTGCATCTACCGAAATCCACTCAAATCTCGTGTATCTGCTCATAGGGTGATCAAAAGCAGTTAGTAGTACGAGCGGCCTTTTCTGCTGATTGAGTATGCAATCAGCACTGACGTCTGTTATGCATATGCACACCAAATTTACCACTTCACCAGGGGACAACAGTCCATCTCAGTTAGCTGCACCCCTTACTGTAGGGAGCGCTGAAAAACAACCTGGTTCAAAGCCCGAGGCTGCACTTCCAACTCCACCTTCTGGCCGCTCCAGACCTCTCGGTTTGCAAAAAAAACTGGGCTCTTCTGCGGAAACTGCATCGGGCGACTTTGATCGCTCGACAACAGGGACTGTTATTGCCTCAGAAACCGAAATTAGAAGCTACGCCAGATGGCCTGGCAGAATTGAAACAGGCAGCCAGGCAGGGCGAGATCCAGAAGGCTCGGCAGGGGTTACGGGGCGGAGAAGGACTGGCCGGCTTGACCGAATTTCAGCAGCTAGGTGGTCATGCTGCACCACTTTCACCCCTTAGGGAACGGGACTCCAAAGTACTATCTGGCTGGTTTCAACGGGATGACATGGTTGAGATTGAAGCTGACATTGCCAGTTGCCTGCTTCGGCTTTTGCCAGAACCTTGCTGGGAAGAGGACCCTTTTGAGTTCGTCCGCGATTTTTTGTAGATAAGCGGATGCAGGTAACAGGCTAAGAATCTGCGCTCCTGTGAATCCACTTAAGGGGAGATCATTAGCGGTTCCTGGTAAAGGGGAACTGTAAAAGTCACAGTTGAACCCAGACCTTCACCCATGCTGTAGAAGTTCACAACGCCCCCCATCGCCTCTACCAGCTTCTGCGTAATGGCAAGCCCCAGGCCTGTGCCTCCATATTGGCGGGTGCGGGAGCCATCGACCTGGCTGAAGGACTGGAACAATTTGTCTTGCTTGTCAAGGGAAACACCAATTCCCGTATCAGCAACACGCACCTTAGCCATTCCAGGAAGTTCCTGGTTATGTACGGTTACTTTCTTCTTAATGATCTCAACACCAACCGTGATGCCGCCCTCATGGGTAAACTTGATGGCATTGCCAACTAAATTCAGCATCACTTGCAAAAGCCGCTGGTAATTGCCGAACAGGATAATTTCATCCTCCGTGGGGGGTTTTTCAATCTTAAAGCTCAATTTCTTTTCCAGGATCTGGCTGCGGGTTAAGTCTTCGACATCCTCTAAAAGCTCACTCAACTTAACGGGTAGCATTTCAATTTCCAGCCTGCCTGCCTCGATTCTGGCGATGTCTAAGACATCGTTGATAATGTTGAGCAGGTGAAGGGCTGATCGGTAGGCCTCTTTGATAAATTCATTCTGCTCTTCGGGGTTATCGGCCATCCCATCCATAATTAGCTTCAGGAAGCCAATCATGCCGTTGAGGGGAGTCCGCAGTTCGTGGGAAGTATTGGCGAGAAACTCACTTTTTAGACGAGAGGCTGCCTCGGCCTGGCTTCTGGCTTCTTCCAGTTCCCGATGTTGCTGTTTCAGGCTGTTGTTGGCAAGCTGTAGTTTGGTCGTCAGTGCCTGACTATCAGCAAACAGCGTGGCATGGGCGACCGCTGTTCCTACTTGGTCGGCAAGGTCTTGCATCAACTCTAGTTCGGCTTCGCTCCAGAGGCGGACGCGATCGCACTGGTGCAGAATGATTAACCCATTCGGCTGGTCTTGATAGCAGGTTGCTACCACCAGCATCGAGTGCCAGGGGGGAACCTCGCCATTTTTTTCCAGACTGTCCGCATCGCGCTGAGCAATGACTGGTTTCAAAGTGCTGATTGCATCCCGCAGGCAGGGATCTTCAGCGATCCAGAACTCCTGCCCCCGCATTGAAGGAATGCCTTCTTCACAGTATTCAGCAATCACCTCTACTTTTTGGCTCAACGGCTTGTAAGGGCAGACGACGCAACGGCTGGCGCTCAGCGCTTTTCCCAATCCTTTCACCGTTTGCTGCCAGATGATAGGTAAATCTAGTGTGCGGCGAATGTTCCAGGCAATCTGAGTCAGCAATTTCTGATAGCGGTCTGAGCTAAGGGAAAGGGTGGGATAGGCGATCGCAGAATCAAGACCAGCCGGGGTAGAATCTTCAGTCGCAGCGGAAACGGGATAACCTGCAACCACTACTGTGCTTGGAAGGCGATCAGGCAACAACACTGGGCTCATCACCAGATCCAGCAGCAGCGTTTGCTCTCCACAGTAGAAATGGCATTTGAAGCGTTCCGGCGATAGACTGCTCAGCACGCGCTTGATCCGGTTCTGGTAGGAAGCAACGTCAACCGGACTAAAAATTTGACTGGCACCTTTCAGAACCAGATCTGGGGAAATGCCATAAACTTCTGATTCTTGCCAGTGAAAGGAAAGGTAATTGCCCTCAGTATCCTGAGAAAACACCAACTCACTTGCCGTTCCCTGAGCCTGGTCTTTCTGGACAGGGAGCCTGCCATTATCCGATAGAGAGGTTTGAAAGTTGGTGGAAGGAATCATCAGGTGTTAGGGCTGTGAGCACTCAGGGGCGACAACGGATGAAAGCAGCAGGACGGCAATGCTAGCCGGATACACCAGGATCGGTTGAGGACTCGTACCGCATTCATAATCTATGGAGGACATCTGTTAGGACGAAATCATCCTAATCATTCCACTCGCCACGGGGGGGGACGGGTGGATTACGCTGAAGATTACGGGATAGGTCATCATCACGAGTCCCCTCACTTCTAAGCCACTGCCGAATAGCCACCTCAATGACCTTACTGGGATCATTCGTGAGATGCTTGATCTGATCGAGCAAGTCAGCATCAAGGTGAATCGAAATTTCTACTTTATCGGGAGATGGACGGGAATGGATGGCAGACTCACTCATAGATCAGGGATAGTGTAGATCGGCAATAGGTTCCTTAGTCAAAAGCCAGCCTGGAGAAGTACAGAGATTCACCCTGGCTAAACTGGATTTCGTACAATGCAACTGAGAAAGGCTTAAGAGGGTAGATATATCAATCTATGGCACAAAATATGCCTTACCCTTATAAATTTTACATATCTACCCATAAGAACACATCCGGGCAGGTGCTGGGGCTCTCCTGAGAGTTTGGCGATAAGCGAGGCTTATCACTAAAACAAAATCAATATTTCAGGGATTTTGTTTGAGATGAAAGAGTAGCATAAGCGACTCTTCCACCGGCAAGCCAGGAGAACCGGTGCTGGGAATTCAGTCTTTACCGATCGCCGTGCCCTGTGTAAGAAAGAATTACAATACGTTAAGCAGAATCTGCTGAATGCCGGGCAGACTCATGCTGAACTCACGATGTGAAATCAACTCCTATGACTGACGCGCCCGTTTCCCACATTCGCAATTTTTCAATCATTGCCCACATTGACCACGGTAAATCAACCCTGGCTGACCGTCTGTTGCAGGCAACGGGAACAGTGGATGCACGGGAGATGAAGGAGCAGTTTCTCGACAACATGGAGCTAGAACGGGAGCGGGGTATTACCATCAAGCTCCAGGCCGCTCGCATGAACTACACTGCACGGGATGGTCAACATTATGTGTTGAACCTGATTGACACGCCGGGGCATGTGGACTTTTCCTACGAAGTTTCGCGATCGCTCGCCGCCTGCGAAGGGGCTTTGCTGGTTGTAGATGCCTCCCAGGGGGTTGAAGCCCAAACCCTGGCCAATGTTTATCTGGCACTGGAGCATGATCTGGAAATCATTCCAGTTTTAAACAAGATTGATTTGCCGGGAGCTGAACCTGAGCGGGTAAAGCAGGAAATTGAAGACATCATTGGCCTGGATTGCAGCGGTGCAATTATGGCATCGGCCAAAGAAGGAGTAGGGATTGATGAAATCCTGGAAGCGATCGTCCATCTGGTTCCTCCCCCCCCGGATACCGTTGACCAACCGCTACGAGCGCTGATTTTTGATAGCTACTACGACCCCTACCGGGGGGTGATTGTTTACTTTCGGGTGATGGATGGCCGGCTTAAAAAGGGCGATCGCATCCGCCTCATGGCATCCAGCAAAGAATACGAAATTGATGAGCTGGGCGTTCTCTCTCCTAACCAGATCCAGGTGGGAGAACTTCATGCCGGAGAGGTGGGCTACCTGGCAGCCGCCATTAAAGCGGTTGAAGATGCCCGCGTGGGCGATACCATTACCCTTGCAGCCACTCCCGCTAAGGAACCGCTACCAGGTTATGTAGAAGCCAAACCGATGGTTTTCTGCGGCATGTTTCCAACCGATGCGGACCAGTTTGAAGACCTGCGCGAAGCTCTGGAAAAGTTGAAGCTGAGTGACGCAGCCCTCAACTACGAACCAGAGACTTCCAGTGCTATGGGTTTTGGCTTCCGTTGTGGCTTCCTGGGCCTGCTGCACATGGAAATTGTTCAGGAACGGTTGGAGCGGGAGTATAACCTGGACCTGATTACTACAGCGCCTTCGGTGGTCTACCGGGTGACAACGGTCAAGGGGGAGGTGCTGTTGATTGACAACCCCAGCAAATTGCCCGATCCCCAGTACCGGGAAAAGATCGAAGAGCCCTACGTACAGGTTGACATCTTTACTCCAGAGGAATATGTCGGAACCCTGATGGAGTTGAGCCAGAGCCGCCGTGGAGTATTTAAGGACATGAAATATTTAACTCCAGGGCGAACGACGCTGATCTATGAATTACCGCTGGCAGAAGTGGCGACTGACTTTTTTGACCAGCTTAAGTCGCGATCGCGGGGCTACGCCAGCATGGAATACCAGCTCATCGGCTATCGAGAAAATCCCCTGGTGCGGCTGGACATTTTGATCAATGGCGATCCGGTCGATCCCCTGGCAACCATTGTCCACCGCGACAAAGCCTATGGCGTGGGCCGCGCCCTGACCGAAAAGCTGAAAGAACTAATTCCCCGCCATCAGTTCAAAATTCCCATTCAGGCCGCGATTGGCAGCAAAATCATTGCCAGTGAGCATATTCCCGCACTCCGCAAAGATGTGCTGGCTAAGTGCTACGGTGGCGACATCTCCCGTAAGAAAAAACTGTTGCAAAAGCAGGCCAAAGGTAAAAAACGGATGAAGGCGATCGGGACAGTAGACGTTCCCCAAGAAGCATTTATGGCCGTCCTGAAGCTGGAACAGTGATTTAGCAGGTTCAGGTAACAGTGGGTAGTGGGTCTTAAATTTCAGTGTGCCGGGCAGTCGCTAACGCCCGTAAAGGGATTGATATCACTTCATCTGTCATTTGTAAAAACTCTGAAATAGTAGAATTTTCCATTGAAGATTTAATGAATTCTTTGATGGAGGATTTTTCTGCCCGCAAAACTCTGTTAGCTTTCTAAACAACTGATCGCCTCTTTATCAACTTGCGTAAGCGCACTACTACAGCAAAGCGAAAGTTTTGTTGGGGGCACAGCCCCCCCATTCCCATGTTGCCAAATATCGTATTTGCAACACTACAACTTAGCGCGTTTCCCTATTGAGTAATGGTTCCTCTGTCAAAGGTTCCGGTTCAATGGGCATTCTTGAAGTAGAAGTAAGAGTGAAAAGAGCATCCGTAGAATTTCTGAGTTTTTCTGAAGCTTGGCTGATGAAAAACCATTAGTTCCTATTTTAAAGATCTGTTCTTGATCGCCAAATGATATTTGCACCCGGCCTTTTTGTTGATTTTTCTTGACTATGAGAATTTTAGTGACTGGCGGAGCTGGTTTTATTGGTTCACACCTGATCGACCGACTGATGTTAGACGGTCATGAAGTGATCTGTCTGGATAACTTCTACACCGGGCACAAACGTAATATTCTGAAATGGCTCAATCACCCTTACTTTGAGCTGATCCGTCATGACATTACAGAACCTATCCGTCTGGAAGTTGACCAGATTTATCACCTGGCCTGCCCTGCCTCTCCGGTGCATTATCAATACAATCCTGTGAAGACCATCAAAACCAATGTGATGGGAACATTGAACATGCTGGGTCTGGCAAAGCGAGTAAAAGCCCGATTCTTGCTGGCCTCCACCTCAGAAGTGTATGGTGATCCAGAAATTCATCCCCAGTCAGAAGAGTACCGGGGAAACGTGAACCCGATCGGCATTCGTAGTTGTTATGACGAGGGGAAACGGGTTGCCGAAACTCTTGCCTTTGACTACCATCGGCAGAATGACGTGCAAATTCGGGTGGCGCGAATTTTTAATACCTATGGTCCCCGAATGCTGGAAAACGATGGTCGAGTAGTCAGCAATTTTGTAGTGCAGGCTCTACGTGGTATTCCTTTAACCGTTTATGGCGATGGCTCCCAAACCCGTAGTTTCTGTTACGTATCAGACCTGGTGGATGGATTGATGCGCCTGATGAATGGTGATCATTTAGGTCCCGTCAACCTGGGCAATCCAGAAGAATACACTATTTTGCAACTGGCGCAGACCATTCAACAAATGGTGAACCCAGAGTCAGAAATTCAATTTAAGCCATTACCTCAAGATGACCCGCGCCGTCGCCGCCCTGATATTACCAAAGCCCGTGAATGGCTGGGTTGGCAACCAACTGTGCCACTGCATCAAGGGTTGAGGGAAACGATTGAAGATTTCCGCTCACGGATCAGTCCTTCTGGTGAAAAGGCATCCAAAACAACCGTGCCTCCGCTCGGATAGATCAGCTTTTTGAGGCAACCCCTCGCTCCACTGGCAGGACTACCTGCCACCTTCACACAGTTCTCTCGACTGTTCCACTCTAACTATTAACGTTCTGAGGATTTTTCCCATGCGTGTTTGTGTAATCGGTACCGGATACGTTGGCCTGGTTACTGGAGCCTGCCTTGCCCATACGGGTCACCATGTCGTCTGTGTAGACAATAATGAAGAAAAAGTCAAACTAATGAAGTCGGGACGCTCCCCCATCTTTGAGCCAGGGCTTTCGGAAATTATGCAGTCGGCCATTGAGGCGGGACAGATTGAATTTACTACCGATCTGGCCGCAGGAGTGGCTCATGGACAGATTCTATTTATCGCTGTAGGAACGCCAGCATTGCCTAACGGAGAGAGCGACACTCGCTACGTCGAAGCGGTTGCTCGTGGCATTGGTTCCCACCTCAATGGGGAATATAAGGTAATTGTGAACAAGTCAACCGTACCCATTGGTTCTGGTGATTGGGTCAGAATGCTGGTATTGGATGGATACGCAGAGAAGAAGGCGGCAGTCCCAACTCCTGTTTTGGCTGGTGGCGGTATCCCTGATACCGTTTCCTCAATTTTCAAGGAACCAGAGTTTGATGTTGTCAGTAATCCGGAGTTTTTGCGGGAAGGCTCCGCTGTTTATGACACCTTTAACCCTGATCGCATCGTGCTGGGCAGCAACAATCCAAAGCCCATCGCACTGATGCAGGAACTTTATGCACCCATCGTACAGCGCCAGTTTGCTGAAGATAAGTCCCTCCCTCCAGTACCCGTCGTGATTACAGACTTGAGTTCGGCAGAGATGATCAAGTACGCCGCAAACGCATTTCTGGCGACCAAGATTAGCTTCATCAATGAGGTTGCAAATATCTGCGATCGCGTAGGTGCTGACGTGACGGAAGTTGCCAGGGGAATTGGACTGGATTCTCGCATTGGCAGCAAGTTCCTTCAGGCAGGTATTGGCTGGGGTGGTTCCTGCTTCCCTAAGGATGTGGCAGCACTGATTCATACCGCAGATGATTACGGCTACGAAGCCCAATTGCTGAAGGCGGCTGTCAGCGTGAACCAACATCAGCGGTTGATTGTGGTTGAAAAGCTCCAGCAGGTGCTCAAGATTCTTAAAGGTAAGACCGTTGGGCTTTTGGGACTGACCTTCAAGCCCGATACCGATGACCTGCGAGATGCTCCCGCCTTAAACATTATCGGACAGCTTTCTCGCCTGGGTGCCAAGGTCAAAGCCTATGACCCAATTATTTCCCAGACAGGAATGCGCCATGGCCTGTCGGATGTTCTTGTAGAAACTGATCTGGAGCGTTTAGCCGATGGCTGTGATGCACTGGTTTTGGTAACCGACTGGCAACAGTTCCGCAATCTGGATTACACCAAAATGGCGTCGCTGATGAACACTCCCATCATCATTGATGGACGCAATTTCCTAGATCGCAGGCTGATTGAGGAAGCAGGCTTCCGCTATGTTGGCGTCGGCAGAGGCTAGTGTTCCGCCAGGAAAATTTTGACGGGTCGCAGACCCTCAAAATTTAACCCCCATCAACTTCCTGGGTATTCGC
>JAIMBL010000267.1 GCA_023511615.1 Leptolyngbyaceae cyanobacterium HOT.MB2.61 | reverse complement strand
TGGGTTTCATGGAGAATGGAATTACACAATTTCGCCACAAAAGGAGTTGTAAAAGTTATTCCTTTACAGATCCTTAGTGCGGATGGAGGGGCGTTGCTGAATCTTTGTTTGATTAATTTCAATGTTGCGAATGCAGCAATCCACTTAGTGCGGATGGAGGAGGGCGTTGCTGAATCTGGGTATGGAAAAAGATGCTGGATGCTTGAAACTTCTTTCAATTCATCTTGCTTTACTAGTCACTGGTTGCCATAGTTTCCAGAGCCATTTGCAGTTCCTGGGTGAGGTCGGCGATCGCCTGCTTCGCCCCCCTGCGGCTTTCCTTGTAAGTATCCCAGCGCTCTGAGACAGAAATGGGCTGGCCCACTGTTAACAACGCCTGTTGGGCTCCCAATTTGGGTCGGTTAAAGGGACTCTTGCCCTTAATCCGGGCAAACATATCCCACATCAGCAGTGTGGTTTCAGCAAAGCGCTCTGCTGTTGGCTTCTCCAGCACATACTTCCCCGTTACCGCGACAAAGCTCTCCACAATTCGCATGTGCCAGGCCCGCAGATCGGCCTCTTCCGCTACCCGGTCTGCCAGCCCCCTTTCTAAAGTCGAAAGGGTTTCAACATTTTTCAGATCCTCCCGATAGATCCAGTCCCAGGCGGCTTGCTCCAGCCGACGGCAACGGTCAATCACACTCCCTTTGGGTTGCAGGTGAAAAAACTGCTCTGCGACCTTGAGGGCTGCATCCAGCAACACATTCAGCCGATTGGCAAACTCTTCATTGGAAATGGGCACGTAGGGTTCGCTGGTTTTGCGGGATTTCAATCTGGCAGTCGTCGAGGCAGGCAATTCCTGATGGTAGAAGCGGGTGTAGTAGTCTTCCATCACGCCCAGAAGATGTTCTCCCAATCGATACAACCGTTTGTAACGGAAAGAACCGGTGGCTTCCCCCGCCGCAGGTTGCATACCAGCCAAGCCGGCATCGGCTTCCAGTCCAGTCAGCAAACTATCAATGGCATCCCAGGGGGGCGTGATGTAACGGTAACGGATGCCGAGAGGCACAATCACAACTTCTTCAGAACGTCCCGCTTTCCGCAAATCTTCTACACACCAGAAACCGAGCTGGCTAATGCCGGGTTCTAAAGGGCTGACAATTTCTGAATGTCCATTGGTGGCTCCTTCTGGGGCCGCTGCCATTGGGAAAGGCCCATTGGCAAACAAATCACGGGCAGAGCGCAGGCCCTGGAGGTCAATTTTGCCGCGGTGGATGGGAGTGCCGCCCAACCTGGCGTAGAGCCAGCCCATGAATTTTCCTGCCCAGAGGGGAATGCCGCGATCGTACATACAGTGGGCATGAATGGGAGGCTTCAGCGGTATTCCCTGCTCTTTTGCCAACCTGGGTACCGATCGATAAAGCAAATGCCCCAGGCAAAGCGGATCATCCGAACTAGGGTGACGAAAGGCAATTAAAAACCGAATTTTACCTGCCTGAAACTGATGATACAGGTTCACCAGAACTTCAACATTTTTCGCTTCGATATGTTGGATAGCCGTCCGATACCGAATGATTAGTGGTAAGAGAATTTGTAAAGTTCTTAGAACCTTTATATCCAGCTTAGGTGGGATAAATTCTAGCGGAGGTTGGGCATGCTGAATCATACGGGTTAAATCAATTCTCCTGGGTGGGTTACATCCTGGTTATATTCTGACAGTCTAAAAAACCTGGGTGCTTTACTGGATTAATCAACTTTTCCTTAATTCTGAACAAGTTCGTGTTTGGCTTCTGATACGATCAATGTCTGATTCATATTTCTTAAAGTTAGTCCATAGGTTAGCTGATTCTCAAGCTGAAACTTTGAGGGAAACGATTGATTGGGTGAAACAACTGGAACAGTCTAACGACAAATTACAGCAGAAAGTTGATTTACAATCCCAGGAATTAATACGTTGTCATCAAAGAATCGATGCCATATTAAATGAGTCGCACCGGATGCAGCGCCATCTAATGCAAATGGAAAAAATGGCAATGCTGGGACAAATGATATCCGGGATCTCCCATGAAATTAATAACCCGATTAGTTTTATCTACGGCAATCTGCCCTATGTGGAAGAGCATGTGAAAGATTTACTGAAGGTTTTACACACCTATCAGTCCAGCTACCCGGTAAAAACAGAATCGGTTCAGGCGGTACTGCAAGAGGTAGAGTTGGACTTTGTGCTGGAAGATTTGCCACGGATTGTGGATTCGATGAAGTTGGGGGCCGATCGCATTCTGGAACTCGTTTTAACCTTGCGGAACTTTTACCGGGTCGATGAGCCAGAAATGAAACTGGCTGATCTGCACGAAGGAATTAACAATACTCTGCTGCTGTTACAACATCGCTATAAGCAGGAGGTAGAAATCACTCGCGAGTTCGGTGATATCCCACTGGTTGAATGCCATATCAATCAACTGAATCAGGTATTCATGAATCTGTTGAGTAATGCCATTGATGCATTATTAGAACAATCAATGGATGAAGATCCTGATCATGGAAGCAACGAAACAGCCGTCAAAAAAATTGTGATTAAGACGGAAAAGTTGGGGAGCGATCGCATCGCTGTAAGCATCACAGATAATGGACCCGGCATTCCATTAGAGATCCAGGAACGGTTATTTGAACCCTTCTTTACAACGAAACCAATAGGAATTGGCACCGGTTTAGGACTGTCAATTTCCCATCAAATTGTGACTGAGCATCACCATGGGCAAATCTTCTGTTGCTCCGCACCGCAGGGAGGAACCACGTTTAAGGTGGAGTTGCCGATACAACAAAAAGGGGGCAATGATACATAAACTCTTTGTCAAAAATCTCTTTAGAACTGCGACATGCCTCTAAATTGAGTAGCACTGCCCGAAGCATTGGCGCTGCATGACGTAGAGGTAATTCGCGCATCAAAGACTTCAATTCGGCAGTCCCCGCGGGTATTAATCACCCGCAGGTTATTGGCAGAAGAAGCAAAACTTTCTATCCGACCTTCAATGACAAAGGTGTTGGGGTTGTTGGGGTTGGTGTTACGGATCCGCTTGATTGCACCGAGATACTGAACCTGCGCCCCGGTTCCCGGTGGAACAAATACCCCCAGGCTAAAGCCGTTTCGGTTAAAGCTGAGCGACGCATCGGCTCGCTTTCCCCGTCCAAACACACTACCACTGGCATTGCCGCGCCCCTGAAAACTGCCTTCAGTGGGGGTAGAACCGCTCGGAGGTCTGACAGTCCCCCCTCCACCCAACGTGACTGACAATACAAAGCCATCAATGGTATTGACTCGGCAGGTTGCGGTTTGCCCCGTACGGGTATTCCGCATGAACAAATTTCTCACTCCATTTTCAGGATCCATGGGACCTGCACCCGTAACAGTAATATCGCGGGTTGCCACCACCATTTCTTCTGCCGTTCTCTGAATACAAGCATTTCTGGCCTTGGCAGGGACGGGTTGGGCGATCGCAGGATAAGCAACCATCGATGCTGCCGCCGCCATCACACCACGCTTAAAAATCATCCTTAAATGCATCACAGACTCAAACTCCATAAACAATTTTTCGGCGGTAGTGCCCAAATCGTAATGATCTTTAGAATCGCTAATGTTGGCGGCTAGCGCCGCTCATCATTACCTTGTTAGGTCTACCTTCTCGGCAATCGCAAAGCTGATTTCCGTGTGTTTCAACTTCCAAATCTTCCTTTAGCAAGCCGACAAGAAAAGTACCGACAGAGATAAGAATATATTTTTCTTGACGCATAAAAATATATTCTTATCTTCTGTTTAGGATTGCACCTGATCTTCTTGGATTCCCTACTATCCACAAAGGTGATAATGCTGTTCTAGGAGTTTAGTGATAAGCGTCGCTTATCACTAAAACAAAATCAATATTCCAGAGATTCTGTTTTAGATAAAAAAGTAGCGTAAGCTACTCTTTCACCGGCAAGCCGGAAGAACTGGTGATAAATAATGCCGACAGGAGAACTTTATCTCGCCAGGGAGCCAGAACTTGCCATAGATAAAGAAGCCATAGATAAAGAAGCAGCAGTCCATTTTCCGATGCTTTAAAGCGACTGATTTGACAAAACAATCGCTAAAACCACAACGAGCAAGAGAATTGGTGCTACTGCGAGCGTGAGCAGAATTGCAGGCGTTAAACTGGGATTCTCCATAATGAAGCCAATGGGTGAAGCCACAAATCTTTTCAAGGCACTGGAACGATCGCTATGGTGAGATCCTGATTCTTTGGGGGGCAGTTGAGATTCTGGTTGACTCATCGGTGTTTCCTTTAAGGGTTTTAATGGTTGTTCAATAACGCGGATTGAATGATGATGCGTTTTCTCTGGGAGAAGAGTTTTGTCTCCAGATCAAGCAATCTACTGCCAATACTATCAATGTTTGGAAGGTAACCAATGACTCTGTGCAGAATACGGAAGCGATCGCCCGATTATGGGTAATACCAATTTAAACGGAATTCGCGACAGATGAAGGGAGTGTGGGGGCGTGACCTCTGCACCCCCATGCGTCACCTTTGCCCTTTAGATTGGTATAAGTTCCAGTACCATTGTGTGGCTCACTCAGTTACAGTCAAGGATGTTCCTCGCCAGTATTCTCTCCAGACATTGGTGGCTTCTTTGATCGGTTAGCTTTGGAATCGGTTGCAGACGTCTTCATTCCATTGGTATATCGTTGAAGTAGTGCATTAAATACGCTATCTACAAAGCGATCGCTAAAGCCAATCAGGAAAGAGAGAATCAGAATAACTTCATTTTTGATTGTTGATGGATCGCCATCTGAGCCACCAGAAATTAAGAACAATCCCGAAATGAGTACCAGGTAAAAAGCTGAACTCAAAGTGATTCCCTGAGCATGACGAGTAATCATCCACTTCCAGGCATCACTAAACTTATAGATTTTTCTACGATTAAATCTATGAATTGTCGCCGCGAAACTACCTATAAAGCTCCAGATCATGACCGAAAGGGGAATAATGCCTAAAAATTTGATTGACTGGAAATTCGTTCCTTGAAAAAACATAATTGGTGTAAAAATAATCGCAAGCGTTACTAAAATAATGTAAGCTGTTCCACTTTGGTGGTTCGATTGCGACGCTTCTGGTCTTTGTCAGCGAGTTTTTCAATCTGTAATCGGCGGAACTCAATCATCCTCATCGCACCGATAATTGATTTGATTCTGTTGTCTAGAATATCGAGTTTGAGTAATTCAAAGCTCAATTTGTCAGCGCCATCTCCGTTATTAGAATTGCTAGAATTTTCAATACCTACTATCTGATTAATCGAACGAAGTACTTCTCTGATGACTTCGCAGTTAACGTTTGCCTCTTTTACATATTCAGAATACTTGATTTTAGATATTAGAACACTGACAAGCTTCTCACGAACCAGAATAGGGATGATGGAGTCATTGAACAAACCGCTTATCCTTTCTTGCATCAGATTTAGATCACTATCGATTACTCTCAGTCTTCCTATAATTTCTTTATTTCCTTGCTCTAACTGAATGCGAGACAGTTCGTTTAATTCCTCTTTGACTTCCTTCAGCAAGCGAGGATCGATAGATGCCAGCAGTTCTGTCATCACAGAATCTACTGGCCCTTTCTGCTTCCGTTTTGAGTTGGTACAGTAGTTTGACTGAGCACGAAGCTCAAGCAGCGATTTGAGAACACTAAATAGGGCTTGCTGAAAAAGTATTTCACGAGCTTTGAGAAGGTTGATGGTTACATCTTGAAACTCGCTGGAACT
>JAIMBL010000266.1 GCA_023511615.1 Leptolyngbyaceae cyanobacterium HOT.MB2.61 | reverse complement strand
GTACCCATTGCAGTTACTCCTAACTCAATAAGTAGGTAGACATAGTTAACGAACTGAAAGTTGTTCTCATTGACCTGGGCGACGCACTAAACCATTCACTCATCTATCGGTCCACGCATCACCGTGGTTTTGAACACCCATCTGTAAATCAAACACGTGATAACCCCATCCCGGCATATCGAAATAAAGACCAGAGATCAGGCAATCGCCAGGACGTTCATAAACAGTGGAACTCATCAAATCCTTCAGATGATAAAGATTACCTGCTAAATCGTTGTAGGGCAGGGTGACATAACCCTGGCTCTGATGAGGTGCGTAGTTCACAATCACCAGCAACCGTTGTTGTCCAGGATCTTCCCAGGTAAAGCCGATGAGATCATTCCAGGTCCAGTTGCCATCCCAGGCAGGGGTGAAGTTGAGGAGTTGCCAGGTTCCTTTTCGTAGAGTGGTTAGTCGTAGACAGGCTAGTAGTTGCCGATAAAAGGTATGCAGATCGTTGTCGATAGGTTCAGCAGGTCCCCGTTGTAGATGGACTGAAATCTTGTATTTGAAGCCATCGAGCTGCCCCTGGTGAAAAAAGCGCAAACCCGGACAGAGAAAGGTGAGGACAGCAGCGGCACGATGCACATCGGGGGGAAAGGTGGTGGCGGCGCGAGGCTCGTCGTGATTTTCCAGGAAGCGGGCAGAGTGGTTTTGATAGTCCAGGTCTGCCCAAAAATGTTCGCGCACAGGTCTGGCTCGCTGTTCGCGCAGGCGATCGTAGAGCCGCTTGTCGTAGGTATAGTCGAATCCCTGCTGTTGCAGCGTCCATTCCAAATCCCAATAGACCTCTGCCATGAAGACAAAGCCAGGATGATGATGCCGTACTTTGGGGATGGCAGTTTCCCAGAAGGATTCTGCGGCAATTCCCCAGGTGCGCTGGAAGATGTCTGGCAGAATCAGCATTGCCATGTCGCACCGCCCGCCATCACACAGTTGGGCAATGGTCAATAATTCATTGGCCATCGCCGCTTGCAGTGAGGGGTTCCCATAGTTGAGCTGAAGGGTATCGGGCCAACCCGCAAAGTAGGGATCGCGTCCGTAGGCAAAGATGGCGTTGTCCTTGGATAGGGAGACGCGGCAATAGTTTTGCGGTTCTCGTGCCAACAGCTCTTCTGTTCCCTGAACAAAGAAATCAGGGTGAGCCTGCACCCAGGGATGATCGGGAGCCATGTGGTTGGGGACAAAATCAAGCATGAGTTTGAGGTTGCGCTGATGCAGACGATTGCGCAGTCGCTCCAGTGCCCCATTGCCCCCCATGCGATCGCTCACCCTGTACGCCTTAATTGCAAAACAGGAACCGCATACATCGTCATCGCAGAGGTCAACCAACAATTGCCGATATTCCTCCAGCCATTCCCGGTTCGATAGAGAAACAGCCCGACCCGCCTCCCCCATCTGCCAGACCCCCAGGAAATACACCCAATCAAACCCCAGACTGGCGATCTCATCGAGTGCTGAATCAGGAATATCATCTAGGGTGGCTGGACGATTCAACTGTTTCGAAAGGGATTGAATCCACACACGAGTATTGACCTGATATAGCGTGGGGTGGCTTGGTGTGGTCATGGCTTAGAACCGCGATACTGGGCCAATTCTCCAGGGGCGATGGTTTCTAGCACGGTTTCTTTGGTAAAGTAGCCCAGCGCCTGGATGATGCGAGCCACACACCCCGTCCATCCAGTCTGGTGGCTGGCTCCAATGCCTGCCCCGTTATCCCCATGGAAGTATTCATAGAACAGAATCAGATCGCGCCAGTGAGGGTCGGTCTGAAACTTCTCGACCCCACCATATACTGGACGGCGACCGGATTTATCTTTGAGAAAAATGCTGACGATCCGTTCACTGATTTCTTCGGTGACTTCATACAGCGTCATGGATTTACCCGATCCAGTTGGGCATTCAATAGTAAAAGCATCGCCGTAGTAACTATAGAGTTGGAGCAGCGCTCGCAACAGCAAAAGATTGACCGGCATCCAGATAGGGCCGCGCCAGTTGGAATTCCCACCAAACATGCCGGAGGTGGAATCGCCGGGGACGTATCCCACTTTGTACTCCTGGTCGGCGTGATAGAAGCAGTAAGGATGTTCCAGGTGATAGCGAGACAGGGATCGAATGCCGTAATCGCTGAGAAACTCCGATGCATCCAGCATTCTGGAGAGCACACGGCGCAGCTTGTCTTCGTTCAAGATTGATAACATCAGCCGATTGCGCACACCGGGCGTCAGGGGAAGATGGACATTTTGAGTAAGCTCCGGATGGCGCATCATAAACTCCTTCGCCCGAGCATTAAAGCGTGATAGCTTCTCAAAGGCTTCCCGAGGAAAGACAGAAACCGCCATCAGCGACAATAAGCCGACCAGCGATCGCACCTTTAAGCGGGTGGAAGCGCCACCAGGTAAACACAGCACATCATAAAAGAAGCCGTCTTCCTCATCCCACAGTTCGTCATCGTGTTCACCCATGCGATCCATTGCTCCCGCAATCCACATGGTGTGTTCAAAGAACTTGATTGCCAGGTCTTCGTAGAGAGGATCGTGAATTGCCAATTCAATGGCAATCTGGAGCATCCGCTGACTGAAAAACACCATCCAGGCCGTGCCATCTGCCTGTTCCAGGCGGCCTCCCGTAGGTAACGGTGAACTGCGATCAAACACACCAATGTTGTCCAGTCCCAGGAATCCCCCTTCAAACACATTATTGCCGCCTTCATCTTTACGGTTAACCCACCAGGTGAAGTTGATCAGTAATTTGGAAAAGGCGTATTTGAGGAAGTTGATGTCGCCCACCCCGTTGTTGCGTTCGCGATCGCGAGTGTAAATTTCCCAGGTGGCAAACGCATGTACAGGTGGATTGACATCGCCAAAGTTCCACTCATAGGCAGGAATTTGACCATTGGGATGCAGATAATCTTCCCGTAGCATCAGCATGAGTTGAGATTTGGCAAAGTCCGGATCGATCAAACTAATCGGAATCACATGAAATGCCAGATCCCATGCCGCATACCAGGGATATTCCCACTTGTCTGGCATGGACACAATATCATCGTTGTGCATGTGAAACCACTCATTGTTCCGCACATGCCGCTTTTTCTCAAGCCGTGTCCAGGGGGTAACGTTGCGTTCTCTCAGCCATCGATCCACGTCATAGTAAAAATATTGTTTCGTCCACATCATCCCTGCTAATGCCTGCCGCATGACGTTGGCGCGGTCCTGATCAGCCTGAATCGCTGGCGGTGTTACCGTTGCGTAGAACTCATCCGCTTCCTGGAGGCGTGTGGCAAGCGTTTGCTCAAAATAGGCACTAAACGGATCCCCCACCTGGGCAGGAGCATGTTTTGTCAGCCGCAAACGGATCACCTTCGTTTCTCCGGCAGCCACGGTCAATTGATAATGAGGCGAAACTTTGGTTCCTACGCTACCGGGGTTCACGGCATCTTTCTGCCCATGCACAATGTAATTGTTAATGCCATCTTTTACATAGGGGCTGGCATTGGGCGTATCAAATAACCGCTGATTATTGGTTTCGTTCTCCGTAAATAGTAGCGGAGCCACTCCATCGCAGTAGAAGTAATAATCTTTGATGTACTGATCCAGCAACGTATCGGTCATGTGGGCATGGATGACGCTGTTACCTGTTCCCTCCAGCTTTGTTAATGTCGGCTTGGATCCACCCTTCATCCAGGACCAAGTATTACGAAACCAAAGGGTAGGTAACACATGGAGCGAAGCTGTTTCTGGCCCTCGATTGGCAATGCTGATTTTAATCAACATATCTTCAGGATCGGCTTTGGCGTATTCCACAAACACATCAAAGTAGCGATCCTCGTCAAAGATACCCGTATCTAACAGTTCATACTCCAGCTCATAGCGACTGCGACTGGCATTGGTCTTGACCAGATCTTCGTAGGGGAACTCTCCCTGAGGATATTTGTAGAGATACTTCATGTACGAATGGGTGGGTGTACTGTCGAGGTAGAAGTAGTACTCTTTGACGTCCTCCCCGTGGTTACCTTCGCTGTTGGTCAACCCAAACAACCGCTCTTTCAGAATGGGGTCCTTGCCATTCCACAGGGCCAGCGCAAAGCAAAGGAGGTTATGGCTGTCGGTGATGCCCCCCAATCCGTCTTCGCCCCAGCGATAGGCCCGCGATCGCGCGTGGTCATGCGGAAAATAGTTCCAGGCATCCCCATCAGAACTATAGTCTTCGCGCACGGTTCCCCATTGGCGCTCACTCAGATAGGGGCCCCACTTATACCAATCCACGTTGCCGATGCAGATCTGCTCAAGCCGTTGCTCTTCTGCAGTCATAAATGGCTCCTGAACATCTGAATAGTATTTGCTCTTAAAAGCAATCTCTGTTGAATGCTTCTAGTTAATGCTATCTGGCTTGATTCCCCTGATTCCTCGATTTCCTGATTCCTTAATCTCCTGAGAGGGAAATGGGCTCCGCTCAAGCGAGATTTCAGAATTGACACAGTTTTTCAGTTGGATTCGCCACACTCTTTAAGGGGCCAGGGTTAGGGGCCAGGGGCTAAAGAGTGGTTTGTGCATTTGAAAATCGCTAAAGCCAGACGCTTTGAGGAGCCAGGGTTTAGGAGTAAAAGGGTGGTTTATGCTTTTGAGACTCGCTGTAAAGAAGGGTTCAACCTGGAATCATGGAGCCTTCACATCCGCCGTGCAAAATGGCTACTGATTGACCGGGGGAGCATAATCATCCAGACACCGGAAAATAAAAAACTAATTCCCGCAAATAAGCCCAGAAGCCAGGGTGCATTGAGGGGCCAGCGATACAAAATCAAAATCCCCAGAATAATTGCGATCACACCGCTGAACAACATCCAACCCCAACCTTGCTCTGGACGCAGTTGGAAGGCCGTAATCACCTCAAAGATGCCCTGCACTAAAATGACCCATCCAAAGGCCAGGGTAAGGGTGAGCTTAGCCCCAAACACATTGCTCAATAACAGAACTCCAACTACCAGGTAGAGAATTCCAATCAGCAACATGAGCCAGAAACCTTGCTGTCGGCGAGATTGCCAGGCATGGATCGTGCGCACAATCCCAACGAACAAAAAATCCAGGAGAGAACTCGCGCCACCAGAATTGTGGCAATCACAGGTTCTGCGATCGCCGCAATGCCCAACAAAACCATCAAAACACCCAGGGCGGTTAACCAACCCAGGCTGCGTCTGATTTCATTCATCATTTCGCTGTTCATACAGTTTCTCCTTAATTACCCTATCGGCATGCCAGAACAGAAACCCGATAGGCTGTATTGCGAGTGCCGGTGACGCGACTATTAATCTGAAAAGGCTGGCGACCGGTCGGCGTCTGGAAGGGCTGGTTGTAAAGATAAAAGCGCCTGGCCTGAATGGTACGCGATACCACTGTTGACGATGAACCATCATTGTATTTGAGATTCACATCCACCTGATAACGCGCATTATTTTCGGGGATGAACCTACCAATGTAACTGCTAAAGCGAATACCTGTAGGCACAGCAAAATCCGTATTCGCGTTGGAGTTATTCAAAGCGATCACCTTGCGAATCACCGTTTTTCCAGTAGTAACCTCCTTCAGATAAACACAATTGGGGGGAGCAGCCGGAAACGTTTGAGCCTGGGTTGGTTGGCACAGCAGTGTGGCCGCTGTTGCGATCGAAAGTCCACCTGTAATCACTAAGGATCTGTAAAGGAATAACTTTTACAACTTCTTTCGTGGCGAAATTGTGTAATTCCATTCTCCATGAAACCCATGATGGGTAACACAAACTGATGCTAGTTCTGTTTCAGAG
>JAIMBL010000265.1 GCA_023511615.1 Leptolyngbyaceae cyanobacterium HOT.MB2.61 | reverse complement strand
ATCCCCTGCCCCTTCCACCTCACCCCTCACTTAACTAACCTTCACTTAACCAACAACCAACAACCAACAACTAACAACTAACAACTGCTTGCACCCCCTCTTCCTACACCCTTTTGCAACCAGGCTTAAATCATTGCAGAATGGAGACAGCTACCCTACCAGTAATCTGCCATGGCTAATCTGCCTGCCAACATCAAGGATTTACTTTCTGATCTGATTGTTCGCTATCACTCTCAGGTTGATTACCTGGCAATCCGCCTGGAAGCGGCAGAAGGGTCAGACATCTTGCTGCGGGGTAATCGGATCGAAACTTTAAGCGAAGGTATCTCCATTGGTGGGCAGGTGAGAGCCTGTTACAAGGGAGGTTGGGGTTTTGCCAGTTTCAATCAGCTTTCTACCCTGACAGAGCGGATTGAGGAAGCGATCTCCGCTGCTCGCCTTGTCGGTGATGAGGAAACATTGCTGGCACCCATCCCCGCAGTTCAAGATACTTGCACCCTGCCTCTAACTGGCACCGATCCACGGCAGGTTCCCCTCCTGGAAAAGAAACTCCTTTGCCAGCACTATGGCGAAATTCTTCGCAGTGTTAGTCCCAGGGTAGCAACGGTTTCCGTGCGCTATGGGGATAGTTCACAACGCATTATTCTGGCGACTTCGGAGGGAACTCTGCTGGAACAGTCATGGGTTGATATGGAAATGCGGTTTGCCGCGACTGCCCGCAATGGAGACACCGTGCAAACGGGGCGTGAAACAACTGGTTCTCGCAAGGCTTACGAAGATCTGGTTGGGCTGGATGCCCAGGTACGTAGTGCGGCGCAAAGGGCAGTGGACTCTTTAGCCCTGCCTCCCGTAAAGGGCAACACTTACACCGTCGTGATTGATCCAATTCTGACCGGGCTATTTGTCCATGAAGCGTTTGGACATCTTTCGGAAGCCGACATGGCCTACGAAAATCCTGACCTGCTAGAAGTAATGAGCCTCGGTCGGCGGTTTGGCCCCTCTGAGTTACAGATTTTTGATGGGGCCGCCCCTGCTGGGCATCGAGGTAGCTACTTTTACGATGATGAGGGAACACCCGCCACAACAACCCAATTAATTAAGGATGGAGTTTTAGTAGGGCGGCTCCACTCCCGTGAGACAGCGGGTAAGCTAGGCGAGGCGGCCACAGGAAATGCCCGCTGCCTTAACTATCACTATCCACCCATCGTTCGTATGACCAATACCTGGATTGAGCGGGGGAATACGCCTGTTCAGGATCTGTTTAGCGGCATTGAGGAAGGGGTTTATGCCCGTAACTGGCTAGGTGGCATGACGAACGGTGAAATGTTCACCTTTGCCGCCGGAGAAGCCTGGATGATCCGCAATGGAGAGATTGCTGAACCTGTTAGAGATGTGACTCTTTCAGGCAATGCGTTCAAGACGCTGGCCGATATTGAGGCCATTGGGGATGATTTCTTCTGGGATGAGTCGGGTGGATGTGGTAAGGGAGGGCAGAGTGGCCTGCCAGTTGGATGTGGTGGTCCCAGTTTGCGCATTCAGAATGTAGTAGTAGGTGGCGAGGCAGTTTAGACTCGCTGACCGTCACTCAGAGGGAGGCAGTCTTCCCCGTCGTTTGCGGGCTTCCATGGCTCGTTCGAGAGCATGTAAGAGTCCGGGCGATTCTTCTTGTAGACGGAGCAGCAGGCGTTCTCCTTCTGTAATGTCGCCAGGATCTTCGCCGGTCTCCATAACTGCTTTGAGGCGAGGAAGAGCAATTTCATCAACTAACTCAATCAGGCTATAGAGGCAGCGGTTGAATTGACGCTCGGTGAGGGTGGAGTCTTCCAGGGGGAATTCAATGATGGCTCGAATCTCTCCATCGGAGGGATCATATTCCCACTGGAGCATTTTGGTTTCCCAGGAGATGCAAAGCATAGTTTGCAAAATCGCGGATTTATAGGGGTGATCTTTTACTCCAGAGAGAACGCGAGGCGCGAACAGTTCAAAAAACTCGCCGTCTTCATCTAGCTGGATCACAATCAGAAATTCTTCCAGGTTGTCGGCGTAAACGCCAGTGAGAATGCGGCATTCTTCTTCGTCTACGCGATACTTCCAGCCTTTGTTATCGAGGTAACCAGCGATCTGTTGTAGCGTTGCGCCCATATAAATAAAGTAGTTTCACAGTCAGTATTAGCCTTGAGGCACAGTCACCCGCCTGGGCTGCTGAGCCAATCTAAGATCCACTTGCTTGTACAAATTCTCCGGAGTGGACGAATTATCAAGAACCACATCTGCTCGAGCAATTTTCTTTTGAATTGCCATCTGGCTGCTGATTCTAGCCTGAGCTTGCTCCAGGGTCAGGCGATCGCGCATCATCAGCCGTTCCAATTGCTGTTCTAAAGGGCAACGCACCACCCAAGTTTCGGTGACCAAATCGGTCATTCGGGCCTCGAACAGGAGTGGAATCACCATGACAACAATCGGGTTAAGCTGACCATCATCCAGAGGGGGCGTATTGATAGATTCAACGAGGCGCTCTCGCACATGGGGATGAATTTGCTGCTCTAGCCAGAGTCGCTCAGCGGAACTGCTGAAAATGATATCACCCAACCGATGCCGATTCAGCATCCCATTCGGTAGTAGAATCCCCGAACCATACCGGGCTGCAATCTCTTGCAAAATGGTCGAACCCGGTTCAACCGCCTCCCTGGCATACACATCCGCATCTAACACAGGAAGCTTATGGACTTTTGCCAGGTAGTCTGAAACGGTCGTCTTTCCCATCCCAACACCACCCGTCAGCCCAATAATGCGCTGATGCTGCTGAGTCTGCTTGTTGTGAATATCCATAGGTATTTGGAAACTCTAAGATTTCACTATTAACTAACTTTCCCGAATGGAAAGACGCTTTTAAGAACAGAGGAGGGGAAAAGTTTGGGTAAAGTATCACGCTCGTTGCTACCTACTGATTCTGCCAGTTTTCTGGGGAGCAAGCCAGAATTCGACTGAAATCTACTCCAGGGAAGCCAATTCCCTCCATCACAGCACCACTCTCCTCTTTAGAAGTCTTGCTTTAGAAGGTTCTTGATAGTGACTCCGGCTCCTCATTGGGGTTCTCCTGGCTTGCCATTGAAAGAGTAGCTTACGCTACTCTTTCATCTAAAAGAAAATTCCTGGAATATTGGTTTTGTTTTGGTGGATTTTGTTTTAGTGGATAAGCGACGCTGATCACCAAACTCTCAGGAGAACCCTCATTAAGGGGATGAGCGTTCTCAAACGGGAATCCGCACTTTCCTGACAGTCGGGTATAGAAAAATCTAAATGGACGGGGAAACAATTGAGTCTGGTACAGAGGGCGATCGCCCCCTTACAATGAGCGGTAGAACAGATTCAGCGCATTCAATCTAGCGGAGTTACCCCATGTTGCTAAAGTCCACAACTCGCCATATCCACATCTTCACCGCTACGGTTGAAAACAATGAGTTGGTACCCAGCGAAAACGTGTTGACCCTCGATGTAGACCCGGATAATGAATTCAACTGGAATGAAGACGCTCTGCAAAGGGTTTACCGCAAATTCGATGAGCTGGTGGAGACCTATGGAGGAGCAGAGCTTACCGAGTACAACCTGCGCCGCATTGGTTCTGATTTAGAACACTTTGTGCGATCGCTGTTACAAAAAGGCGAAATTTCCTACAACCTGAATAGCCGTGTTCTCAACTACAGCATGGGACTTCCCCGCATTCAAACTCAGGAAAGCTGATGTTTACAAATCGCTACTCCTCATCTTTACCCCAAATTTTGAGCTGGTCACGCTAAAAACTTTACTCAGCAAAGTTTACGAGCTTCGTGGTTCATACCCCTCATCCATTTTTTGTAAAAATTAGGTTCAGAGAATTGAGACTGGCAGCCATAACTTCAGAATTTTTAACAAAAACGCTCATCAAATCAGTTTACCTTAACGATTTAGGGGTTATTAGCGTTAAGATTTAACGCTGAACCGCACGCCAGCACCCGAAAATCAACGATAGGTTGGATGATTTAGCATGAGCAGTAATCTAGCTACAAAACTGCGTGAGGGCACCAAAAAGTCCCACACAATGGCAGAAAACACAGGTTTTGTCGCGTGTTTCTTAAAAGGAACCGTTGAAAAAAACTCATACCGCAATCTGGTTTCCAATCTCTATTTCGTTTATTCCGCCATGGAAGAAGAAATGGAGCGTCAGCGCGAACATCCCATTGTTTCCAAAATCTACTTTCCTGAGCTAAACCGCAAAGCAGCTTTAGAAAAAGACCTGCTCTACTATTATGGTCCCAACTGGCGCGAGCAAATTGCTCCTTCGCCAGCAGCAACAGAATATGTTGCCCGCATCCGGGAAGTGTCTAATACCGCTCCTGAACTCTTAGTAGCGCACTCTTACACCCGCTACCTCGGCGACCTATCCGGTGGCCAGATCCTGAAAAAAATTGCCCAGACAGCAATGAACCTGTCTGACGGGGAAGGAACCGCCTTCTACGAGTTCAAAACCATCTCTGATGAAAAGGCGTTTAAAAATACCTATCGTCAGGCAATGAACGATCTGCCTGTCGATGAAATCACCGCCGATCGCATCGTGGATGAAGCCAACGACGCCTTTGGGCTGAACATGAAAATGTTCAAAGAACTGGAAGGTAGCTTGATTAAGGCGATCGGGCAAATGCTGTTTAATACTCTCACCCGTCGTCGCAACCGGGGCAGCACCGAACTGGCAACCGCTGAGTAGGAGCGGTCAACTGCCGACTCTGGATTATCAATTTTGGGGTTCTGAATCCTAAAAACTGGTCAGTGTTCTCCATCGGTAATCAACAATCAAACCCTTAATGAATCCTGGGGATTTGGTGGTTTTCCAAAACTATCAAGACTCCAGGATTCTTAGCTATAGCGATCCTATCTGGATTGTGAAAAGGGATTCCGCCAGAATCCTTTTTTATACCAATTCTTGATTTTGAATTTGCGATTTTGAATTGACACACACTAAACTCCGAGACGGTTCTAGCCTCTTCATCTGTAGCTTTGCTTCAAAGAATTGATATAACAACACTTAAATGGCACTGACTCAAGAGCCTTGAGATAAATCTCAGGCTCAAAGCGAAAACCTGTTAAAACAGGTTCAAACCCTAATAAATTTGCGTTTCAGTCAGTTTCAACTGACTTTAGCTCTGAGCTTAATTCAGCGCTATTTAACAACACGTTATCAATCGAGGCATGGCAACCAAAATTCCCGTCACAATCATCACTGGCTTCCTGAGCAGTGCAAAACTACTCTCATCCGTCACTTATTGCAAAACAATCAGGATAGGCGGATTGCCGTACTCGTCAACGAGTATGGAGAGCTTGGCATTGATGGAGACTTGTTGGGCTCCTGCCAGGCGTGTGACGAAGAGAGAGTCGATTCTGTTACAGATGAATCCTATAGGCAAAACTATTCCACAACCGCCAATATTGTTGAACTCACTAACGGTTGTCTCTATTGCACCGTTCAGGAAGAATTTCTTCCCACGATGCTGGAGACCATCCAGCGGCGAGACAGCCTGGACTGCATTTTGATTGAAACCTCCGGGTTAGCCCTACCGAAACCACTAATCAAAGCATTTCGGTGGCAAGAAATCCGCAACGCTGCCACCATTGATGGGGTTATTGCTGTTGTGGACTGTGAAGCCGTTTCCACGGGGACTGGGGTTTAAGCGGCAGTTGAAGAAAATCTGGAAAGTTGCCCCAGTCATCACCTTCAGGAAGAAGATCACGCTCACGATGATGAAATCCAGAGCTATGTTTATTTGTGGTGTATGAGAAAAGGAGAAGAAACGGCGTATCCTGCTGGAAAAGGAAAAAGACCAGAC
>JAIMBL010000264.1 GCA_023511615.1 Leptolyngbyaceae cyanobacterium HOT.MB2.61 | reverse complement strand
CTTTAGCAGACTTGATCCCGCTTGAAAACTAGGCACAGTAAACCTTTGCTGCTTTTTTCAGCAAGCCCTAATTATTGGTTTGGTGCCCAGCGGATTGTATTTGATGATTACTCTGGCCTATACCTTTGGGGCTGTACGAATTGCTAAGCAAAGTGCGCTCGTGCAACAGGCAAATGCTGTGGAATCACTCAGTAATGTGGATGTGATTTGCCTGGACAAAACTGGAACCCTGACGGCAAATCGGATTTATTTGCAAAAGGTCTTTCCCATAGGCATTGATCTGGCAAAATTAGAAGCCATCCTGGCAGACTATGCAGCGAGTACTTCTGCTAGCAATAAAACCAATGATGCGATCGCCACCGCTCTACCCGGTTCCCGTCGTCCTTTGAAACTCGAAGTGCCCTTCGGTTCGGCTCATAAGTGGAGTGCGAGCGCCTTTGCTGATGGCGAGGGCGTCTATGTTCTGGGTGGGGCAGAAGTGCTGGCCAGGGCGATCGGGTTAACCGATGACCTGAATGCCACGATTCGGGAGGGGGCTGACCGGGGGCTGCGGATGCTGCTGTTTGCCTACAGCCCTACCGTCACAAAAATGCAGGATGCTGCCGGAAATCCTGTGCTTCCTCCCCATCTGCAACCCCTGGGTATTCTGCAATTTGGCGATGAGCTGCGTCATGATGCACCAGAAACCCTGGAAGAGTTCCGGCAGGCAGGAATTCAAATCAAAGTCATTTCTGGGGATAATCCCATGACGGTGGCCGCCCTGGCGAAACAAGCCGGACTCAGCAACGATATCCTTGCTGTCTCCGGACAGGAACTGGCCCAGATGGATGAGGCAGAGTTCACACAAACCGCCGAAGACAGTACGATTTTTGGACGCATCACTCCAGAGCAAAAAGCTCAACTGGTAAAAAGTTTGCAATCCCGTGGGCATTATGTCGCCATGATGGGAGATGGTGTAAATGATGTCCTGTCATTGAAGCAAGCCAATGTAGGCATTGCTATGGAGAGTGGCAGTCAGGCAACCCGTGGTGTCGCCGACATTATGCTGATTAAAGACTCCTTCAGTGCCCTGCCTAAGACGTTTTTGGAAGGACAACGCATCAGAAACGGCATTGCCGACATCAGCAAACTGTTTATGGTGCGGATCTTTTCGTTCATTCTGGTCATCATTGCCGTTGGCATGATTACGTTCTCGTTTCCCTTTGGCATTAAAACCAGCACAATCGTCACCTTTCTCACGGTCGGTATTCCTCCCTTTTTTGTAACCTTATGGGCGAAACCAGGCCGCCAGAAAATGGATGAGGGAAATCCCTTTTTGCATTTTGTGGTTCCTGCAACGCTGACCCTTTCCCTGGCCAGCATTCTGGTTTACATTTACTTTTTTGCAGGTAACTTTCAACCCATTTTGAATTGGATTGGTGGTTCGATTACCTTTGAGGAATTGACGCAACTGATTACCCCCCAGAATTTTAGAGCCGCCCAGGCGATCGCCGAAACGGCCTTAGTTACCATCCAGGTATTTGCTGGGCTGTTGCTGCTGCTCTTCCTTAAACCCCCCACACCCACCTGGGTCGGAGGTGCGCCACTCAGCCGCGACTGGCGGTTTACCATCCTGGCAGGTTTGATATTGGTTGGGTATCTCTTACTGTTGACCGTGCCATTTCTACAAACCTTTTTTGAACTGCAACCCCTTAGTTTTAGTGCCATATTTGGCATTGGTTTAGTGGCATTGCTATGGGCAATAGGGGTTCGCTCAGTGTGGCGTCATAGCCTCCTTGATCGCTTCCTGGGTATTGAAATCAACCCGTTTTGAGACTTGTGATAGGGCTTACGCAAACCTCGGAGGCTTTAAACCTAATACCAATTTTGTATGAAGCTACATGAATCCAGGAGCATGAAACTCCTTCCTGATAAGGCTTTTGGCTTTAGTTCTATGCACCTTCACATTAAATTGGTATAACTTCATGGCCCACATCAGCGCTTAAACCTCTGAAGCTTAGGTAAAGTCAGCATCTTTGGATCTGTTCTCGGATTGATTCAAGATCGATGTAGCGATCAGCGACATTAATCAGGCTATCGCTGGTCATAGAACGTAAACTGACCACTTCAACCTGCACTCCCCGATAGGCCGTCGAGTTGACTGCGTAGGCCAGGTTTCCGTCGCCACTCAACAGAACGATCGTATCGCAGTGGTTGGCCAGAGTCATCATATCCACAGCGATCTCAACTTCCATGTTCGCTTTTTTAGAACCATCAGGAAATTGAATCAGATCCTTACTCACAACCCGATAGCCATTTCGCCGCATCCAGTGTAAAAACCCTTGTTGCTTTTCATTGGTGCGATCAACACCTGTGTAAAAGTAAGCCCGCACCAGCCGTCGGTCTTGAACCAGACAGCGCAGTAACTTCGTGTAATCAATTTCAAGACTGAGATAGGAAGCGGCATAAAACAGGTTTGAGCCATCAATCAAAATAACCACTCGCTGGTTCAAGTTTTCCTGAAGGAAACGATGACCGTAGGAGGGATCAGGAGCCCGGACGCTGGGTGCATTGGGAGCACTAAAAACGGATAATGAGGGCGATTCATGGAAGGGTTCAAATTCCAGCTTTTGCTGATGATTGTGGCTCTTCTGCGGTTTTGGAAGTAACTGCATATCGTGGTACGCCTCCTCAGTCAATGGACTCCAACCTGTTTAAACCTGTTTAAAGAATGTTTAAGAAATAAAGTTAAGAAATAAAATACAGTTCGAGAAGGACTGGATGAAACAACAAATTAATCAGGGGGGAAGGATGCAAATGTACTAAAGAGCTGTACTAAAGAGTGATCTTGCCGCACCTGCTGCGGGCTACGAGCAAAGTTTAGTAGTAACCAGCGATCGCTCCACAGAATAATTATTTGGAATGTGGCGAGATGCAGCAATATCTCGAATAAGCGATATTTTAGAGCCGATATAGCTGTACAGAGCACAAACTTCCTCACCGCTTAATAGAAGCTGGTTGGAAATTTGCTGCAAGATCAACTTAACCAGTGCTGTATCCGTGAGGGCCAGTAGTTTATTGCTTGGGGTTTCCTCAACTACAGTCCAAACCAGGCGGAGCATTGAGGCATTGTTCAGCATCACTTTAAACTTTTCCCTAAAGAACTTAATATATTTTTAAGATTTTCCAATCAACATTGAATCTTGTCTGCCTTTCGCCTAACAATTTAATATTTACTTTAGATTTTTGCCCAGACACTCTTAATTATTTGCAATACTATTCGACCTGCTGAAACATTAAGCAAGAACAGTTAACCTTTGGTGTGTGGCTTTCATGCCCAGGGGCAAGGAGCGATCGCGGCAGCAAGTGAACGGCTACTGAAAATCTTAAGAAATTATTAAGCAGAAATTATTAAGCAGGTACTATGAATGATCCTGAAATCGGTCATCCCCACTCGGTAAAAATGGCAGGTTTTCAGTCTGAACCCGTTGAGTTTTCGGGCTCAATTCAGCCCTATGGCCTGTTGCTGGTGCTGAGTAACCCCGATCTTAAGATTTTGCAGGTCAGCGCCAACATTGAAGACCATACGGGAATCGCGCCCCAGGATTTGTTGAATCATTCCCTTCAAGTTTTACTGAAAACCTCCTCATTTGAGGCATTCCAGCAAAGCTTAAAGAGCGCAGACGACTTCTATTCTCTGACTCTGCCCATCCTTACTCCAACAGACGAACGAGCCTTTAACGGGATGGTTCACCGAATGAAAGATTTTATTCTGCTTGAACTTGAGCCTGCGCTGGCACCAGTTGAAACCCTTCTTTTCAGCCTTCAGGCGCAGGTCAGGCGGGCGATCGCCCAACTAAAGCGCGAATCTAGCCTGAATGAATTCTTTCAACTGGCGGCAGAGCAGGTGCGAAGCCTGACCGAGTTTGATCGGGTGATGGTTTACCAGTTTGATGCCCAGGGAGCGGGGGCTGTCATTGCAGAGGCCAAAGAAGCTGACCTACCACCCTACCTGGGCTTACACTACCCCGCCACAGATATTCCAGAGACTGTGCGGCAGCTCTACCAGCAAGGGCTGGTGCGGTTTATTCCCGATTTGGGTGCTCCCGCTGTTGAGATAATTCCGGCTCAGAACCCGGTAACACAACGGCCCCTCGACCTCAGCCCGATTGCTTTGAGAGGAGTTGACCCCTGCTGTGTGGAATACCACCAGAACATGGGGGTGGCTGCCATCCTGGTGATTTCGCTGGTCAAGGATGAAACCCTTTGGGGGCTGATTTCCTGCCACCATCGCCATCCAAAGTTGCTTCCCTACGAGGTTCGGGAAGCCTGTGAACTGCTGGGGGAGTTTGTCACATCCGAGCTAAGCAACAAGGTGAACTATGAAGAACTGGACTATATCGTAAAGCTGCGATCGCTCCAGTCTGCTTTTGTTGAGTCAATTTCCCAGGTTGATAACCTGAAGGAAGCTCTGGTGAACCCCGAACCCCGCTTGCTGGAGTTGGTCAATGCCCGGGGGGCCGCCGTTTGTCTGGAAGATGAAATTGTACTGGTGGGAGCAACGCCCACAGTTGAGCAAGTCAAGGCTTTGATCCAATGGGCGGCCCCCCAAATCAGGGATACCCTATTTCACACCGATTCACTGCCAAAGCTTTACTCGGATGCGATCGCCTACAAAGAAGTCGCCAGTGGCCTCCTCCTGCTGCAAATTTCCAGGGTGCGGCAGTATTACATCCTCTGGTTTCGTCCAGAGGTGCTGCAAACTGTAGACTGGGCTGGTAACCCCAGTGACTCGGTTCAGATGAAGGCGGGCGGCACCCCATCCCCCCGACAGTCGTTTGCTCGCTGGCAAGAAACGGTCCAGCTTACTTCCCTTCCCTGGAAGCCCTATGAATTGGACAATGCCCTGGATTTGCGTAATGCAATTGTAGGCATCGTTCTTAGAAAAGCCGATGAATTAGCCCGAATCAATCAGGAATTGGAGCGTAGCAACCAGGAACTCGATTCCTTTGCCTATGTCGCATCCCATGACCTGAAAGAGCCCCTGCGAGGCATTCACAACTATTCCAAACTGCTGCTGAAAGACTACGCTGAAGCGTTAGACGAAACTGGCAAAAACCGTCTACAAACGCTGGTTCGCCTGACTCGGAGAATGGAATCGTTGATCGATGCCTTACTAAAATTTTCGCGCCTGGGACAGGCTGAACTCAACCTTCAGCCCACGGATCTAAACCCGTTAGTTGATCAGGTTCTCAAAGATTTGCACATCAGCTACCCGGATAAGCATCCCGATATTCGCATACCGCGATCGCTGCCCACCGTAGCCTGTGACCCGGTGCTTATCAACGAAGTGCTGACCAATTTGCTCAGCAATGCCTTCAAATACAACGACAAGGCCGAACAGTGGATTGAAATTGGCTTTATAGAAGACAATCGAGAACTGGAAACAGGAAGGAGAGAAGGACTCTCGTCTGACTCCCAGGACCCTATTTCCCCTTCCTACACCTTCTACATCCGCGATAACGGCATTGGCATCCGAGAACGCCATCTCGAAGTCGTTTTTCGGTTGTTCAAACGATTACACGAGCAAAATTTGTATGGTGGCGGCACCGGAGCCGGATTGACCATTGCCCGCAAAATCATTGAACGCCACGGTGGGCAAATTTGGGTAGAGTCCACCTATGGCGAAGGCTCCACCTTCTTTTTCACTCTGCAATGATTTGTCTCCTGCTGCTTGGGGTCCTAACTCCCCCAACCCCCGAGAGGGTCTGGCACTGGGTCTTCTAAATCAGCGCGATGAACATCAGTCCAGACTCTTTCAAGCCCTCCTACGCTAAGCCTTCATCCCAATTCATCCCAACCAAAATTTTTATATAGCAGTAAGTAGCTGGGTGTAATTAAGTTAAAGATGGTTTTGGGGGTGGAGGGGGTGAACCCCCCTGCCTGGGGGCAACGCCCCCACTCCCC
>JAIMBL010000263.1 GCA_023511615.1 Leptolyngbyaceae cyanobacterium HOT.MB2.61 | reverse complement strand
GATTTTCTATAAGCATATATACTTGCCAGTACATCTAATTTCTTTGGCTCTCCTGAGAGTTTGGTGATAAGCGACGCTTATTACCAAAACAAAATCAATATTTCAGGGATTTTGTTTGAGATGAAAGAGTAGCGTAAGCTACTCTTTCACCGGCAAGCCGGGAGAACCGTCAACCTGAGAGAAACTATAAGTCCTGAATTTCAATCTGTATGGAGCCAATAACCCAATCAGCATCTGCTTTAGAATTCCCATTAATCTCTGAGAAAGCCGTGATTGTTGTCTTTGACATTGATGGGGTGATTCGGGATGTCAGTGGTTCTTATCGACGGGCACTTGCGGATACCGTCGAGCATTTTACGGCTGGAGCCTATCGCCCATCCCAGGCTGATATTGATGCGTTGAAGTCAGAAGGCATCTGGAACAACGACTGGGAAGCATCCCAGGAACTGGTGTACCGATACTTTGAAGGAAAATTGGCGAGCAGTGGAAACGCGATCGCCCCATCAGCGGCATTGAGCCGGGAAACAGTGAACCTGAATTACGAAGAACTGGTGGCTTTCTTCCAGTCTCGTTATCGAGGACCTGACCCCACCCACTGGACAGGTTATATATGCCAGGAACCGCTTCTGACCCAGGCAGATTATCTGGAATCCCTGACGAAAGCGGGGATTCGCTGGGGTTTCTTTAGTGGGGCAACGACCGGCTCAGCCCGTTACATCCTGGAAAGGCGGCTCGGGTTGCAGTCTCCCGTACTGGTTGCGATGGAAGATGCTCCCGGCAAACCAGACCCCACTGGACTTTTGAAAACCGTTGCGCTACTGAATGGTGCAAATTCTCTTGTTCCTGTGATCTACGTGGGTGATACGGTTGCGGATATGTATGTGGTTGAAAAGGCTCGCCAGATCCAAGGCGATCGCCGCTGGATTGGAGTCGGAGTGCTGCCGCCCCATGTCCAGGCCACAGAGGAGCAGCGTGAAGCCTATGCAGCAACTCTCCGCAAAGCTGGGGCGGTCATTGTTCTCAACAATGTTGAGGAGTTAACTCCAGCCCTGATTCACCATTTGGGGCAGGAGAAGTAAACACTGACATCTTCACCACACTCATCGGCCAGGTAGCACAGGGCCCGGAAGCGCAGATTGACAAGTTCCTGGTACAACGGATTCAGCTTGCAGAGAGGAGGAATCTTGAAAATTGGGACTCCAAAGACTGTCACTGTGCGTTCAAATGGGCAACGGTCAGGGATCATCCGACAAATCGTCCGAGCTGTCTTAGGATTGTGAATTCTAAAGCTGTTCAACCATCGACGAAGGGGAAGTAGTGGGGCGAACTGAATCTTGATCAACGAATGCCAGGAGACAGCCTTGATATCAACATTGACCTCTTTAGAAATCCAGATAAAGGATTCGAACCGAGTGGTAGAAATTTCGTAGCGCGAACTATCCATGCTGCCTTCCTAACTGTTTGAAGCGCGTGCAACGTTTCCATCCAGCGGTTGCAACCATTGAACTGAATAACCATGATGAGGGTGAACCGTTGCAATGCCATCTGAATGGTGGACTCAGCCAGGTACAGGGATTAATTCCTGGTTGATTGCTCACATGTTGCCCATCGCCCCAGAAAGATTAATAGGCAAAAACACTGAAATTCTGACAATTTCGTTACAGTTCTCCGAAAGTTCACGAACAGTGCCTTTCCTATACCATTTTGGATTTTGGATTTTGGACTGTGAAATCGTTGCAATGCTGGTTTCGCCGATTGATCTGCCAAATTCACAATTTAAGTCGGTATTACCGCCGGATTTCGAAGCGCTTCAGACCTTCTGGTGCTTCGTATTGCACACTGACCTCATGCACAACTGCCCCACGCGGCCCCTGATGGCACCAGCGAATCATTTCCTTAACCGATTCTTCAGGTCCCTCAAAGACCGCCTCCACGCTTCCATCAGGTAAATTTCGCACCCAGCCCCTTACCCCAAGTTGGAGCGCAACATCCTGGGTTGTAAACCGATAGCCAACTCCCTGAACAATGCCAGAGATAAAAGCGTGGGCGCGAACGAGTTCCATGTTCCTGACCTTTTTTCTTTCCTAAACCTCTTTCCTTCACAGCAAACTCAACTGTCCATCTTCGGCCACCTCTGGTTTCCTGCGAGGCAACTTGCGGGGAACAATATCAACATGGGCAACAAACCAGGTGCGTAAGGCTTTTGCTTGCTCCAGATTCAGCGATTCCAGAGCAAGGGGGGGAGGGAAAAGTTCAGATTGGGGAATCGTTGCCCAACGGACTTCGCAGGGGAAGCGATCGCTTCCAAAGGGCATCACGTCCGCGGGTAAACGAGACAGAAAGGGCACCACATTTTCCTGATTTAGAAAGACTTTGCGCTGACGTTCCAATTGCTCGACCCGGCGCTGGCGTGCCTGTTTATAGTCCAGGATGGGAGTGGGATAACCCTTAACGGGGGGTGGAGTACCCAGGCAACTGGCAGGTAGATGCTCCAATTCGGGTACCCAGCGCTTGATAAATGTTCCATCAGGATCGCAGCGGTCTACGGCGACCTGTTCTGGGTTATAGATGCGCGTCCAGGTTTTGTCAATGCAGTGGGTCACGCCGCACTGCATGGCCCACTGGTAGTGGTCAATTGGGCAGTCGCCGTCAATCAGGTGCCGCATAAAGTGAAGCGCACCAAAGCGCCAATCCATCCCCAACAGGTTACTGAGAAAGCTGGCGTAGAGGGCGCGACTACGGAAATTGAGTTCTTTCCAGCCGCCAGTTGCTTTGAGGCAGCGGGCAGCAGCATCCACAATTGGAAACCCGGTCTGGCCTTCCTGCCATGCCTGGTAAAGGGCTTCATCAAAAAACCAGCCCTCCTCATCGAACACGCGGTAGAGCGATCGCAACTCTAACTGAGGCATGTAGCGAAACCGTTGGGCAAAGCCACTGCCCCAGCGAATGCGAGAAATCAATTGCTTACAGCTCCTTTGCACGCGGACGTCCGGCGCGGACTCCAGTTTTTGCGCAGCCTGGAAACATTCGCGGGCAGAGATGACGCCAAATTTGAGGTGGGGGCTGAGGCCAGTAGTTGCGGTGGCTGCGGGATAGGAGAGTTGCCAGTAGTAGCGATCGGTTTTCTCAGCCAGGAACTCTGCCAGCAAGTCACGGGCCACTTGTGTGCCTCCTGGCGGAATGGGCTTAGGGTCAGGCACCAACCCTAAGTCTTTCAAGGTGGGTAGAGGCTCGCTGAATATATCCGACGGCACCACTACTCGACTGGGGGTTGGCACCATCTCAGCCTTCATTTCCGCATACCAGAGATCTCGGTAATGGGGATAGGGAATCAGGTCGGGTGTCGTACCGGGTGGCTCAAACCAGCGAATTTTGAGATTTTGGCGGGCAAGTTCGTGGTTCAGGCGAGCATCTCGTACCCGACCGTAGATGCGCTCAAAGTCAATATGGGCATAGATACCCTCTGCTCCAGTTTCATGGATCAACCGGGGTAATACCTCAACTGGATCACCATGACGCAGAATTAGCCGCCCGCCGCGATCGCGCAGTTCTTGATCAAGCGATCGCAAACAGTCCAGCAGAAACGCCACCCGTGCCACTGCCGTTTCAGGATGATGCAAAAGCGCCCGATCCAGCACAAACACAGGAATGACTTCCCCCCGTAGCGCTGCCCGATGGAGGGGAGCATGATCCGCAATCCGCAAATCCCGTCGAAACCAGACGATCGTGCGGTTCATAGGATTAACCTTTCGCCTGACTCAGGAGCTTCTTCACGGCATCCAGCAGATCGGGAGGGTGGTAAGGCTTGGTAATGTAAGCATCCGCTCCCTGCTTCATACCCCAGTACACATCAAACTCTTCACTCTTACTGGTACACATCAAGACCGGAATATGTCGGGTCTTTGGGTCATTTTTGATCCAGCGAGTCAGCTCGTAACCGTTCTTGCGGGGCATCACAATGTCTGTCACCACCAGATCGGGAGGGCGAGTCTTGATTTTCTCCATTGCATCTTCGCCATCAATTGCTTCAATGACTTCGAAGCCACTCCTTTTCAACTGTTCTGAGAGCATCTCTCGTACAGTATGGCTATCGTCAACAATCAGAACAGTACTCATAAGTAGCTGGGTGCAATTAAACTAAAGATGTTTTGGGGGTGGAAGGGGTGAAACCCCCTGCTTGGGGGCGGTGTTGATGATTTTTGCCAATCCGATGAAGGGTATGGATGGGTAGTCCTATGAAATTGTCTCATACCCCTTGAGTGACCTTGCGATACACAGGCATTCTCAGCAATTGAGCCTCACTTCAAATGCCTTGAGCCGACCCAATCGCCATCGCTGGGGTTCATTGGTCATAGCAGCGCCTCCCCTCTGAGGCAGCCAACAGTTGCCGCAGACTGCGATGAGGACGTACCCAGTTATAGACCATCATCGTCCACTATGCCAGTGCCTGTCGTATTGGGCGACGATGGGCAAATGATCCGGATCGGAGCTGGCAGAACCAAAAACTTATAGCGTTGCCGAAGGGGTGGCAAACAGGTGAGCTGCCCAAACCTTCCACCTCTTCGCCTGCTGCCAAACCGAAAACTAAACCAACATCTGAGTTTCCAAAATCGCTGGATAAGCTGGAAACTGTGCGATCGCTGAGGGGCAGTACGGGTGCAATCTTAGTGCGTGACCCTGCAACAGATCGCTTGTTTGTGTTAAGGCGGGGCAATAGTGCCGATCATCTGCGGGAGGAGTTTGCAGCAGATATGGCTTATCAGGCGTTAGGCGTTCCGGTTCCAAAGGTGAAATTGTACGAAACGCCTGATGGACCTGTGAAGCTGGCAGAGTTCATCGAGGATGCCCGCCCGCTCAGCGTATTGCGTGGGGCAGAGGCAGAGGCGCGGCTTATGCCCAGCTATCGAAACACTTTGCTGCTGATGCCTTGCTGGGCAACTGGGACGTAATCGGCATGGAGATAGACAACATCCTGGTTGATGCTAGCGGTAAGCCCTGGCGAATCGACAACGGCGGCTCCCTCCGATATCGGGCACAGGGGACATTGAAAGGCGATCGCTGGAACAATTACCCAACTGAGCTGTTCACCCTCAGAAACCCCGATATCAACGATGTCACGGCTGAGGTGTTTGACCTGACCCACGCCGAACTGGTGGAGCAACTGGAAGCGCTGGTCAAGAATGAAAAGAAACTGCTGAAAGCACTCCCCAAGGATCTGCACCCGACGATCAAGAGCAGGCTGGCAGAAATGCAACATCTAGCAAAGGTGAGCCGCACACTGCTAGATGACCAGTGGACTGATACCTACACGGGCAACTTTGCCCGCCATACGCTGGGCTTGCGGGAGTCGGGAATTGCCAATTGCTTTCCTAAGAAGCTTACCCAGAAAGACAATGACGTGATTGTGAAAGACGAGAACGGAATTCAATGGGACTCTCTTAGGGGTCCTCGGTCTATCGTCGAAGACCTGGCTAAGTACATGAGCCGTAATGGCGGCAACCATGAAATCATTTCAAACTGGATGGAAGAGCAGGCCGACGATTCATGGAACACTCTACCTTCTTCCTTCAAGTACTGGTTTCACGCTCAGCGGCGAAAGTCTTCAGACACCTACTACTGGGGGGACGGGTTTGATTCTGCGAAGCAGGCGTATGACAATACGGTGAATTATTGGGAGCGTTCCACTTACCAGGAGACGCTGACCAGTTGGCACGCATTCAACCACGAAATGTTGAATGCCATCCAGTTTAATAAGAAAAACGCTGACAACACCGTTACTTTGATGCGAACGGAAAATAAAAAGGTCATTCAAGGAATATACGGACTCAAGCCAGGCGATCGCAGCAAGTTGATGAAGCGCAGCTTTGCCGAATCTACCTCGATTTACAATCAGGTTTCTGTTTACGGCACCGAGCTAATACCAATTCTATTTTTATCTGCTACCGATAGAGAAAGGAAGTCATCAGGACAGTAATCATCATGGTCGGGGTGTGC
>JAIMBL010000262.1 GCA_023511615.1 Leptolyngbyaceae cyanobacterium HOT.MB2.61 | reverse complement strand
CACTTTAGCAGACTTGATCCCGCTTGAAAACTAGGCACAGTAAACCTTTGCTGCTTTTTTCAGCAAGCCCTACTTAGTGCAATGGGAAAGTTCTTTGGCGTTGCTGAATGGTGCCATGAAGCGATCGCTGCAAGGCTGGAAAATTCCCTCCGGTCTCTTCAGAATCATAGCTTGATTCAGCAACCCCAGTTCTTTCACAATCCGAATCAGGATCGCTATATGAGACTTAGCCCATCAGAATGACGCGATCAAGAACATGAATGACTCCGTTGTCTGCTTCAATGTCGGCAGCCAGCACTGTGGCGTTCTTCACTTCAAAGCCATCAATGGTGCTGATTGGAATGGGAGAACCTTCGACTGAAGTGACAACTCCCAGTTTTTCCAGATCGGCCTTCATCAACTTTCCAGGAACGACATGAAACGTCAGAATCCGAGTCAGTTGGGGAATGTTTTGTACCAGGGTTTGCACAGTTCCAGGAGGCAGTTTAGCGAATGCCTCATCATTGGGAGCAAAGACGGTAAAGGGACCGGGACTTTTTAAGGTTTCCACCAACCCAGCAACCTGTACAGCGGTGACCAGGGTTTGAAAACTGCCTGCACCGACTGCAATATCAACAATATCAGCCATTAGATTAACCCACTGAATGGAATGACAGGAAAATGAATTTTGGCACTGCTGGATTTGGGAATGAAAAGGGTGCTGGATGCTGAAAACTTCGTTCCAATCTATCCCGCTTTTCAGCAACGCCTGAATTTTAACGATATTCTTGCCGTTGAATTTCGCGGAAGCGGGATTCTGGTCGTATGAAGCGATCAAGTTGGGCTTCAAAAAACTTGCGGTTGGCCATCAGGTGGCGGGGATTGGGGTCATCCAGCGGATACAAGAGTGCTGTACGGAGGGCCTGAATCACCGCGGAAGTGACGTTGTACATCGATCGCTGGAAGCTGATTCCCAACTGGATTAAGATATCGTCCTCTCCTCGACAGTGATGTTTGTAGTATTCCACCAGATAGGGGGGTAGAAAGTGCAGCATATCCTGCATCAGCAGTGTGGGTGGAATTCCAGCGGTGCCGACGGGAAATACATCGGCGTAGAGAATGCCGTAGTGAAAGTCTTTTTGATCCAGCGGTACCTCTCCAGCCTGAGCATTGTAAGACTTGGTGCCGCGGAAGGGAGCTGTGCGGTAAAAAACGGCTTCTACATAGGGGAGGGCTGCCTCATAGAGCCAGGTGAAGCCTTTCGATTTGGGAATGATTTCGTAGCATTCCCCATCAATATAAACATGGTGATAAATGGGACGACCGGCGATCGCAAAAATGCCATTCACCAGAAAATTCATGGCTTCCGGGACTGTGGTAATGCTGCCTTCGTCGTAGAGATCAGAAATTTCAAAAAATACGGGCGCCATCACTTCCCAGAACAATCCTAGATTGGCATAGTAGGACAGTTGCCGCACCTGCTCCAGGAAAAGATCTGGGAACAGTTTGTACAACCCCAGCATGAGGGGATTGCCTTTGAAATAAGCCCGAATCGCACGATCAGCATTAGCGCAGTATTCCTCAGATTCTAGATAATCGTGAAATTTACCCCAGCCCATGTCTTTGCCATGCCAGAGCATTGCCCGCATGCATTCTTCGGCAAACTCCATGTTGACGCGATCGTGCCATAGGTGATGGAACAACTTGGGTAATTTCCGCTTCAATTCACCCTTTTCCATGAACTCCAATAGCTCGTGGTGAGCCGTTGCATACCCCCGCCAGATCCGCAGATCTGCGTCATCTCCAGCATAGTGATTTTTTAAGTTCAGATATTCCTGGGGCAGAAAATACTTGAATGCAGGCAGTGGATTTAGAAATACGCGCTCGGCAATGTACAACAAATCACGCCAGTAAAAATCCATTGGCACCGCATAGGCTTTGTAGATACCAATAATCTGCATTAGATTTTCGGGCGTATCCGGCAACATTGAGCCACCCGCCTCCAACCGATGAATCACTTCAGCAAATTCGTGATCCGATGGCGGCAATTTAGATGACGGGGAAGAAATCAGGGTTGCAGTCATAGCTTCACAGGGATTGGAGAATTTTGAAGTTTGAGATTTGAGTTTTAAGCTTCAGGCGAAAGGAGAAAAACGCGAGGGAGCAGGGGAGTGAAGGGGAGATGGGGAATGGGTGAAGAGGGGCTAGTGTTCCGTCAAGAAAATCTTGATGGATAAAAAACCCTCAAAAAAACCTCAAAATTTAACTCAAATCAAACCATTAAGCTTTAAAAACCTGTCAAATTTAGTTTGACAGACCACTAGGGACTATGAAGTTTCGAGTTTTGAGTTCTGAGTCTTCACCTCACACCTCTCTCCTCACTTAGATGAGCTTTGAGTTAGCTCTGCCCGTCGCCTGCTACGTCACCCCTCACTTCTTCTAACAACTAACCACCAACCACTAACAACTTGAAAAAATCACGGTCTGGTGGCAACTTTTTCCATTGGGACGATTGGGACGGAGGCAACCATTGCTGTAGTAGTGGATTCACTCCAGCGCACCAGCCAAGTTGGTTGAATGCCCAGCAAGAAAATCATGATCGCCAGCATCATGGCTGGAACACGCTCACGCCACTCTACTTTAGGGAAGTAGGCGATTGCGTTATCCAATTTGCCAAAGCAAGTACGGTTAAGCAGAATCACAAAATAAACGGCTGTCAATCCACTTCCGACGACACATAGCAGCGTTTGCACTGGGAAAATTGAGTAGCTACCCTGAAACACCAGGAATTCAGCCACAAAGCCAACCAATCCTGGAATTCCAGCGCTGGCCATTCCACCTAGAACGAGTAACGCACTAATCAATGGCAATCCCCGAATTGGATTCATCAAACCGTTCAGCACGTCCAGATCACGAGTGCCAACTTTGTTTTCTACCACACCAACTAGATGAAATAACAGTCCCAGGATCAAGCCGTGCGACACCATCAGAGAGACAGCACCAACCAGGCTAAGTTGCGTCAAAGCAGAACCGGCCAGAAAGATATACCCCATTTGACCAATCGAACTGTAAGCCACCATTCGCTTGATGTCTTTCTGGGCAATGGCTACGATCGCACCATACAGCACACTCGTCGTTGCCCAGATTGCCATCACAGGAGCTACAGTCGCCCAGGCTTCTGGAAAAAGCCCTAAACCAAATCGGAAAATACCGTAGGTGCCGAGTTTTGCCAGTACGCCGCCCAGCAGAATTGCAATGGGAGCAGAAGCTTCCACATAGGTATCTGGCAGCCAGGTGTGAAGGGGTACCAGTGGGATTTTGATACCAAAACCAACCAGCAACAGACCTAGCAACACAATTTGCATTCCCAACGGTAGGGTTTGCCCCAACAGAGATTGATAGGTAAAAGTAGAAGCCCCGGTGAGCCAGATCAGTCCTAGGAAACCTGCCAGAATCAGAGCTCCCGACAGAGCGGTATAGAGCAAAAATTTAATTGCTGCGTAACTGCGTTTTTCCCCACCCCAGATGGAGATTAATAGGTAGAAAGGCACCAACTCGAATTCATAAAACAGGAAGAACAGCAACAGATTTTGAGCCAGGAATGCACCCGTGGCAGCTCCTCCAGCCAGCAGAATCAGAGGATAGAACAATCGTGGACGTTCTATCTGTTCCTGGCTGCTATAGATGGCAATCCAGGTGAGAAAGCTGTTCAAAATAATCAACGGCAACGACAACCCATCTACCCCAAGTTGATAGTGCAGGCCCAGCGCTTCTAACCAGGGAAGATATTCTTGAAGTTGCAGCGATGAAAGGCTGTAGTCAAACTGGCTGGTGATCCAGAGTGACCAACCAAGTGTTGCACCACTGAAGAGAAGAGCGGCCCACTTGAGTCGGGCGACGGGCAAGGGCAGGAATCCAATTGCGATCGCACCGAGAATTGGCAACCAGATCAATGTACTCAGCATCATAGGCGTTTGTATTGGTTCAGAAAGACAAGAATTGAGCAATAAATGACCAGTTCATGAAGATCGAGAACGCAGCTAAGCCCAGGGTGATGGTCAGAACATAAAATTGCCCCTGCCCAGAGTTAGCGTATTTCAGAGTTTCACCACCCAGAAGAGAGACGAAACCCACCAGGTTGACAACCCCATCAACGATGTAGCGATCAAACCAATCGGTGATGCGAGACGCCCAATCAACACTAAAGACAATGCTGGAGCGATACAGTTTGGGGGTATACAGGTCGTAGGCAAAGAGGTCTTGCAGTTGTTTCCAGGGAAGGCGAATCGGCTTAGGAATACTCTGCCCGATATACACCACCGCACCAATACTCAATCCTGTGATGCTCGACCAGAGCAATAACAAGGCCATATCTTTATTGAGTACTGCCCAATCTGGCAATAGATTTAGACTCTGTAAGATGATCGGTAAGTGCAACACAAATCCCATCTCAATCGTCATCGGTAACGTAATCAACCAGAAAGCTTCTGGTGAGCGATCAGTCATTTGTTTGCGCGGTCCGGCAAAAATCAAACCAAACTCCCGCATCATGCTGAATGCCGTCAGCCCATTCACAATCAGCAGAGTTCCTACAATCCAGGGATAGCGTTCCCAGGCACCATCGGCCAGTTTCAGAAGTGCCCAGAATCCACCCAACGGTGGCAGCCCAATCAGCCCCGCAGTGCCTACCAAATAGCAAATACCCGCAATGGGACGGCGACTCCACAATCCTCCTAACTGAGTCAGGTCTTGAGTGATGTTTGTCCACACAATCGCTCCTACGCTCATCACCAGCAATGCCTGGGCGAGCGCATGGCTTAAAACCAATAGCAGAGCTGCTTCGATTTGCTGTGTTCCAACAGCGATAAAGATCAACCCCATGTAAGCACTGGTAGTGTAGGACAACCCTCGCTTGATATCGATTTGGGCGATCGCGATCAGGGTACCGCCAATAGCTGTCAGTGATCCAATTGCCATTATCGTCGTCAATACAGCAGGAGACAGGGCCAGCACTGGTTCCAGCTTGATCAAAACCCAGGCTCCCGTTGCCACTACCACTGCATTCCGCAAAATGGTACTGGGGATTGGACCTTCCATGGCTTCGTCCAGCCACAGATGCAAAGGAAACTGGGCGCACTTACCCATTGGACCTGCAATCAGCGCCAGCCCCAACAACGTTGCTGCAGCTGGATCGAGATGGGCAGTCTTTGCCCATTCTGCCAGTTCAGTAAAATTCCACGTACCCGCCAGGGGATAGAGTGCCAGTACCCCCATCAGCAAGAGTAAGTCACCAATCCGTTTGGTCAAAAAGGCATCTCTCGCTCCAGTGACAACCAGCGATTGATTAAACCAGAACCCAATCAGGAGATAGGTTCCCAGAGTTAGAATTTCCAGCACCATGTAGCTGAAGAACAGCGAGTTACACAAGGCCAAGGCACACATTCCGGCTTCAAACAGGGCCAGGAGTGCGTAAAAACGGGCCCAGCCCCAATCCATTTCCAGGTATCCCACTGCATAGATTTGAGCCAGGAAATTCAACCCTGTCACCAAAGTTGTTGCACCCACAGTGACCGCAGAAACTTCGACGGGAATTGTCAGATCCAGCCCAGCAACTTGCAACCAGGGAAACTCAAAATGCAAGGGTGGCTGTTGCCATACAGCTGGAAATGCCAAAGTGCTATGGAGCAGCGCCACGAAGGTCATCAACAGGTTGACGTAACCTGCGGGTCGAGGCCCCGTGCGCCAAATCACTCGTGGCGACCAGAACAATGTGAAAAGTATCCCTATCAAGGGATAGCAGGGAACCAGCCAGAATGTTTGTGCAAACAACTGGGTCATCACAGTTTCAATGCCTCAATCGGTTACAAAGATCCTCTGAGCTTTCGACATGAGTTACCTCATATAGAAAACTCTATGAAAACAAAAAAAATAATCAGCAAAGATCTATTTCTCTACTGATTAATTTAAGACCAAATCTGAAAAAAGTCTTTACCTGTTGAATAGAGAGTTGTGATACCT
>JAIMBL010000261.1 GCA_023511615.1 Leptolyngbyaceae cyanobacterium HOT.MB2.61 | reverse complement strand
CACTTTAGCAGACTTGATCCCGCTTGAAAACTAGGCACAGTAAACCTTTGCTGCTTTTTTCAGCAAGCCCTAAGTAGCTGGGTGCAATTAAATTAAAGATAGTTCTGGGGGTGGAGGGGGTGAAACCCCCTGCCTAAGGGCAACGCCCCCACTCCCTTTTCTTCCAATTAATTATTTCTACCCACTTAGTTGTTAGTTGTTGGTTGTTGGTTGTTAGTCAGTTGAGGAGTGAGAGGGGAGGAGGAGTCAGAAGTCGGGAGGCAGGAGCAGGGGCGAGGAACTGGGAGCTAGAGATTGGAGGTCATGGGTCAGAAGCCAACTCAGAGCTCAAAACTTCCCCAGCTCCTGCACCCAAGTCTCTCGCCCCTATTCATCCATCGGTAATGCCCAAATCGTAATGATTTTTGAGTCGTTAATGCTGGCGGCTAGTGCGGCTCATCATTACCCTGTCAGGTCTACCCATCCATCCTCCCTACCACCTCCCTTGCTGCTACGAAACTCCCCAGGTGAGAGTCGCATCGGCTGGCTGGGGTTCCAGATACCTAATCCCAGGACTCTTGCCCGATCTTGGGCGCGGGCGAGGCGCTGATCGTATTTGCGGTTGGGGGGATGGGGGGTGGCGATTGCATAACCTTCTGCCACCAGTTTCTCGTTGAGCAATTGACCATTCTGCCAGAGGTAAGCTAACCGCCGCCCATTGTCGTCCCGTGGCTCCAGATCAGACTCCAGCAGTACAGGGTGATTGCCAATCGCCTGTTTTAACCAATTTTTCGCGGCTTCTCCCCAGGGGTGCTGGGCCAGATCGGGGACATCAATGCCTTCTAAGCGAACCCGCTCAGTGATTTCTGGGTGCCCGACGATCCCCGTCACCTCAATGTCCCGCCCGGTAAGCACTTGCTGTACTGAAACCGTCAATCCCTGAGGCTGGTTTAGAGCTTGACAGGCTGTCAGTAGAAGACAAAAGCTCAAGGATACCAGACCCAGGAGAAAAGGGGGACTTTTCCCTGTCGCCTGTTGCCCATCACCCGTTGCCTGACTAATCTTCATCTAGTAGCAACCCTCTTGTTACCTTGCCTTTGCCAAAATAGCGCCCAAACTGAAGTTCGTAAACTTCGTCTTCGTCCTGGGTTTCCACTTCCAGGTCAGAGCGGGGGTAGCTGACACAGAGGAGAGCATATCCCTGTTTACGCAGGCCAGGAGATAGCCCCATTGCCTCTGGTTGGTGGATTTCGCCTGAAAGCACTCGAACTGCGCAGGTGGTGCAGGCTCCATTGCGACAGGAGAAGGGTAGCTCTACACCGCGATTTTCAGCGGTGTGCAGGATATAGCGGTCTTCGGGTACTTCAACCGTGCGGAGGGTGTTAGTACGGCGATCGCGAATTCGGACAGTATAAGATCGGGTCATGGATTAATTACGAGTTTCTTTACCAGTCTACGACCAGCTTCTGCTAATATAATCATTCTGTGACTGTGGAGGCAGCGCAATCCCCTGGAGAGATGGCCGAGTGGTTGAAGGCGCAGCACTGGAAATGCTGTTTAGGGGTAACTCTAACGAGGGTTCGAATCCCTCTCTCTCCGTTTTACAGACTACTAGCGCCCCCGCAACTCGGTTTCCAGCTTGGGCAGATCGCTTTTTAGAAAAACGGTGGCTCTGCCTGTGTAGGCAAAACCGTTGTTATTTATAGCAACTTCGAGCCAGTAGGCGTAGCGATCGCCCTCGCGCACTTCTCCCTGAATTTCAGCCAGTAGAGGAGTTTTTTGGTTTACCGCCTGATTCACATTCGTTCGATCCGGGTATCGATAGACAACCCTGGCATTAATATAATCCTGGTAAATCACGGCTCCATAAATTGATCTAAGTGCTTCTTGCAAGCGTGCGACCGTGACGCCGTTGATCATGTCGTAAATAGAGATTTCTTCCGTTCGAATAATGCCTCCTGTGGGACCGGGCGACCCTCTACCCACCTGAAGCAAAGATGACCGGAACTGAAATCGTTGGGCTGGGGTTGCGCTTTTGCGAATCAGTAATTTCTCGCCACTGCCTGGCCGCAGGGTAGGATGAGCCTGAATCCAGGCTTCGGCCTCATCAGGAGATTGCCCTGGTAGAGCCTGTACCTGCCCTGCTATTAACAACAGGGAAATTCCCATTCCCAAGGAACTGGTGATCTGGGCTGGATGTTTATGACGTTTCCCCGCACTCCTCACGGCCTTCTCCCTGACATTTATAGCTCTATAGCTGTTCTATCTGTAGCTGTTCTAAATTGTTGGTGAACAATGGGAGTTGTGAAAGTCTTTCCCTGAACTGGTATTACTCCGCCATCTTGCCACCAGTTTTTTAATTTGGAACACAAAGTTTCAATCGTTCACCCAAACTGGGTCTGGGCTGCCACCATTTGAATGGTGGTCAGCGGTACCTGGTAAAAGTATTGACGCCGAAACTGTTCTTCCCGGATAGCAGTGAAAAAGGCGGTAACAGTTTTACGGAATGATTCCTCGTCTGCTTCCCGTTGGTGCCAGGTGACCTGGAGAGCGTTGTCAGTGTAGCTGAGGTCAAAGCCAAGGGGTATCAACGTTCGGAAGCCGAATTGCAGGGTGCGATCGCCAATTCCCAGCCGATCTAACACCTGCTGTCGGGTGGCTGTGTTGCCAGTGCGACTCAGGTATTTGGCAATTCCCACCAGTTGTTGCCAGATTTCCTCTGGAGGGGCGGTCGAGGGGGGGGGGTAGGCGATCGCCAGAGGCCGCTGTTCCTGGCGCGATCGGCGAAACCATACCTGAAATTCGCCCCAACTGCTGGGGCACTGCTGCAGAAGAAGCGGGGGAGAAGTTTTAAGGTTTGAAGGTTGAAGTTTGAATTGAATCTCTTCCCGCTCTTCCCGCCAGTCCAGAATCCAATCGGTCTCAGTAAAGGGTTGAATTGGGCTGGCATCCCGTGGGCGAACGGCGAGCAGTCGCACTTCGTAGCGTTTCTTATAGTTGTTGCTGTCCAGTTCTACAATCGCGTCACACCGTCCAGCGGGTAGTTCATCCCGGTAATGCCCCCACCACACGCCAGCAAACCCTTCGGAGGCAGATTCATCCCACAGCTCAAACTCAGTTTTGATGTACTGTACCGATTGCCCTTTCCAGTCCTGGAGTTTCCGATTCCAACGATTGGTAAACCAGCAGTCCTGGATCAGCAATTTGGGAACCGGGTTGCCGATGCCGCAGGGCTCCAGCAATTTCAGTTCCTGAAACAACCCTTTGCCCAGTTCCTGAACCCGAACGACCAGATCGACCTGAAGATGGGGGGTGGCCTGGGTTGGATCAATCGATTGCCGCAGCTTCTGGTTAATTCCATCTGTAAACAGGGGCAAGTTTTCTATTGGCAGGCTCAAACCTGCGGCGTAAGGGTGGCCGCCAAATTTGGTTAACAGATGCTCCTGGTCTTTCACCAATTCGTACAGATCGATATTGTTAACTGAGCGGGCAGAGCCACGGGCGATCGCCCCTCCCTCTGTACTGAGCAAAATGGTGGGACGGCCATACTCCTGGGCCATCTGTCCAGCCACCAGACCCAGAACGCCGATGGGCCATTGCTCATCAGCAAGCACAATTACACTCGTGGTAGACAGATCGAGCTGAGTCAGACGTCGAGTAACCTGTGCCGCTACTTCTCTCTGTAATGCTTTACGGCGGGTGTTTGCCAGTTCCGTCGCTTCTGCCAGATGGGTGCAGAGGTGAATGTCCTGACTGGTGAGCAATTCAACACAGAAATGGGCATCACCGTGAATGCGGCTGACGGCGTTGATTCGGGGACCCAGACCAAAGGAAATATCCGTGGGGCGATCGCCGCTGCGTTTGCAAAATTCCAGCAGTTTCGCAATACCAGGGCGGTTTGCCGTAGCTGGATTCGCTTGCTTCTGCAACTGTTCAATTCCCCGCTGTGCCAGATAGCGACAGTCTCCCTTTAACTCCACCAGGTCGGCAATCAATCCAATCGCCACCAGATCCAGCAATTGCGTCAATGGCTTTTGAGGCACATCAGGCAGGGTGTCGTACAGGGCCTCTACCAGTTTGTAGGCAACGGCGACTCCAGACAGGGTTGCCAGCGGATGGTTTGTCGGTAAATAACGGGGGTTAATAATGGCCGTCACTGGCGGACGCTCGACTGGCAGGGTGTGGTGATCGGTCACAATGACATCCACGCCCAGGCTTTGAGCGTACTCAATTTCAACCAGGTTGGTACTGCCTGTGTCGCAGGTTACAATCAAACGGCAGCCCCGGCTATGCAGCGAGTCGATACCCATTTGCGATAGACCGTGGGATTCGGTGAGGCGGTTGGGAATGTAGTAGAACAGGGTTTTCTGTTGAGTGAAGAACTGCCCCAATCCATCCCACAGAACGGAGGTTGCAGTTACCCCATCGGCATCAAAATCCCCCCAGATCGCCACGACTTCCTGGTGAACATAGGCCTGTTGCAATCGCTCGATGGCCCACTGCATCTCTGCTCCAAAGGCAAAGGGGCTGGTGGGTTGATAGTGCTGGGGATTGAGGAAGCCCGCTAACTGTTCCGGGTCTTGAATCCCCCGCTGCCACAGCAGTTGAGTAATATATCGTCCATCGCTGTCAGACACCTGCTGTCTGACCGCCTGCCCAAACCACCTGGGTGGTTCAGATAAGGATTGAATTTGCCACTGAAGGTCGCGATCGGGCATTGGCTGTACTATAAACTCTCCGGATCAATTCCCTTCTGTCGTAGCCTGGCAATCAGTTTTTCCCAACGTTGCCGTTCCTGTTCGGCCCGTTGCCGTTCCTGTTCGGCCCGTTGCCGTTCCTGTTGGATAACACTTTCCGGTGCTGGAAAACGGTTTCCTGCCTGGTCGTACCAGTAAAGCCACTCCCGTGTCCAGCCTTCGTAAGTTCCCACTTCCCGCCCAATTCCCAAATTCAGCTCTGGCATCCAGAGAGGTTGACTCTGCTGAAGTATATAGGTTCCATTGACCAGGCGATAGGTCTCAAATAGTTTATGTCTATCTCGCTTCCAGTAATCTGGATTGTAGATGGTGTAGTACAGAACGCCGATCGCCGCATACTTTATCATTTTTTCGTCATACTCACCGCCTGGTGTTTGAGATACCACCTCCAGAACCCATTGGGGCACAATATTATTTTCTTGCCAGAGAACATAGCTTAACCGCCCCCGTCCGCTCCTGCGCCGCTCGACTCCCAGGCTCAGAAAACCATCCGGGACAATCGCAGGTTGCTTAGGGTCATAGTAAACGCCCATGTTGACTCCTAAAAACCAGTCCATCCGGTCTTCCCACAGTAGGGCCAGAATCGCCCGCAATAGGGTGGGAATCAGAATCTGTAACTCATTGTCCACAGGGGTATCATCCGAGTCGGGCAGCTCTTCAGCCGTCGGCAGGTACTGTAAGGGGTCGTATTGTTGTACCATGGCTGACTTCTCCATCAGGGGAATACTCGAAAGCTCATCGGCCTGCATGCAAGATTTGATGAGCAGTCAGGGTGAAATCGGGAAACGCATCGACTAACACCCCACCCACCAGCTCATAGCGGGTGTCCGTCTCATCGTTTGGTCAACTTCTTTTAGAAAATCATTAGGAGAACATTTCTCTGCTTTGGCGGCTTCGATAACGTCTATACGCCGAAGCGGAGCAAGTTCATAGACTCCTACAGAATCTTTACCCCAAATTTCTTTTAATCCTATGCCTTTCCCCATTCTTCCTCTGGATCGCACAGGTAGCCCCCATCAGCCAGATTTATGCTGCCTGACCGAGGACACCAAAACCGTTTCCAACCATATACCTGCTTTGACGTGCTGAACAGCAAAGGGACAAAACTCTTTTTCAAGGATAATACAAATCGATTATAAAGCGTGAGGCTACATTCTCTGCTAGAAGCTTGTGGGGCAAAGCTTTCAGCGATTGAATAATGCTCATGCTCATCTTTGATTGGTATCACTTTACCTGATGTGCAACTAAAGTCAGCCCTCATCCCCCAGCCCCTTCTCCCTACGGTAGTCCTAAAGATGTAAGGATAGAAAAGACGAAGTTATCTCAATTGCATCATGTCAACTGCTCCGCTTACCTGTC
>JAIMBL010000260.1 GCA_023511615.1 Leptolyngbyaceae cyanobacterium HOT.MB2.61 | reverse complement strand
ACTCCCCACTCCCCCTACTCCCCACTCCCTCCTCCTCTCCACCCTGATCCTCCTTTTCACCCTCCACTTGGTTGGCTATGGGCTTTACAGTCAACCGCTTAATCCATCCAGTGAAACGGCACTTAAGGTTGGCATTGTCCAGGGCAACGTGCCAACCCGCATCAAACTTTCGGCGGAGGGAATACGTCGTGCAGTAAAACGCTACGTCAGTGGGTATGAGAAATTGGCCGGGCAAGGAGTCGATGCAGTGCTAACCCCTGAGGGTGCATTACCTGTTTTGTGGGATGGGAACTACAAACAACAGAATCTCTTTTATCAAGCCGTCAGGGAACAGGGAGTGGTTGCCTGGTTGGGTACGTTTGTGCCTCAAAACGGCAGAATTACTCAGAGCCTGATAACTCTGACAGGACAGGGAGAAATTTTTAGCCGCTACAACAAGATTAAGCTGGTTCCGTTGGGGGAATATGTTCCGTTTCGGGAGGTGCTGGGGGGGCTGATTGATCGGCTTTCCCCAATTGAGGCAGACATGCTGGCGGGAAGTGGGGCACAACGGTTTGATACTCCCTTTGGACGAGCGATCGCCAGCATTTGCTACGAGTCTGCCTTCCCAGAACTTTTCCGGGCACAGGCGGCGGATGGTGGGCAGTTTATTCTCACCGCATCGAACCTGGACCCCTACAGTGAAGTGCTGATGGCACAGCACCAGGCTCAGGACTTGATGCGGGCAATTGAAACGGATCGTTGGGCTGTTCGAGCAACCAACACTGGTTACTCTGGCATCATCGATCCCCACGGCAGAATTTTGTGGATTTCCCAACCGAAAGCATACGAAATTCATGCTGCCACCATTTACCGTCGTCAGCGTCAGACTTTCTATGTCAGGTGGGGAGACTGGTTAACCCCACTGCTGGTTGGAATGGCAGCCATTACCTGGCTTTTTAGTGGCCGATTTTTTGGCTAAAATACTGATTCTCGCGCGCTGGTGAACAGAGTCTTGGCATTTGAGATAGAAACCCAATTGAGACAATCTGATCGCCCCCTTACAATAAACTCTGGAAGTTCACGGAATCATCCCATGACAGCGACACTGACCCCTAGCGCAAAACCGCTTACTAAATTGCAAACCCACCTCCGAAGCCAGGTTGGTAAAGCGATTCAGGATTACAACATGATTGAGGCGGGCGATCGTGTCATGGTCTGCCTTTCTGGGGGCAAAGATTCTCACACGCTGCTGGATATTCTGCTGCAACTTCAGCGCTGCGCTCCGGTAAAGTTTGACATCCTGGCCGTCAACCTGGATCAGAAGCAACCCGGATTTCCTGGCCATGTGCTGCCCCAATATTTGGGGGCGATCGGTGTTCCCTACCGCATCGTGGAAGAAGACACCTACAGCGTGGTTAAGCGAATGATTCCCGAAGGGAAGACCATGTGCAGCCTGTGTTCTCGTCTGCGGCGGGGCATTCTTTACCGGGTTGCCAGAGAAGAAGGAGCCACTAAAATCGCTCTGGGACATCATCGAGATGACATCATCGAAACCCTGTTTCTCAACTTGTTTTTTGCAGGTCAACTAAAGGCAATGCCACCTAAACTCCTGAGTGATGACGGGAATCATGTTGTCATTCGTCCCCTGGCCTACTGTTCTGAAAAGGATATCGAATACTACACCACGATGCGGCAATTTCCCATCATTCCCTGCCAACTTTGTGGTTCCCAGGAAAATTTGCAACGTACTCGGATCAAACAAATGCTGCAAACCTGGGAGCAAGAATTTCCCGGACGGATGGAAACCATTTTTCGCAGTCTCCAAAAAGTGTCGCCATCTCATCTTGCAGATTCCCAATTGTTCGACTTTGCCAACTTGAAAATCTGTTAGAACCAAAATCGCAAATGGTTTCCTCGATCCATAGCACTCCAACTATCATCACCCAATCACTATCAAAGCCGTCATTAAATCATCATTAAATCATTATTATTTTCACGCCAAGAATAATGATGCAGCTAGCGCTGCTCATCTATTAGACTTAATCGGAAACAAAAAAGACAATCAATTCTCTATGTAAAGTTGTCATGTTCTATAGCTTTTTCATCCATTCTTATGCTGCACAGTTATTACCGATAAAGTCTATTCGCTGAAGTTTCACCCAGTGTTCACCCAAAAGGCATTGTGCTGGCATTTGCCACCGCGATGCTGGGGTTTTTAGGAGCATTTTGCTCCCTCAACCCAGTCAGCCGCGGGTCAGTGGCCCTAATTGCCACGCTGTCTACCCTTTACCCGGTGGTTAGTGTGATTCTTGCAGTCGTTTTTTTTACAGGAAGCGGTGACGTTAAAACAGGGGTTGGACATTGTCCTCGCGCTCCTGGCGATGATGCTGGTGGCTGCATAAGGGCAGCCTGAATCAGGTTTAACCTAGTGCGTGCTGCTTCAAGTCATCCAGGGAAACATACTCCAGGGCAGAGGCATGGGTTGCAGCAAGAACAACGGGAGGTGCAACCCCGGCATCCAGAGCTTCCTTCCAGCGAGAGGCACACAGGCACCAGCGATCGCCTGGTTTCAATCCTGGAAAGGCAAACGCCGGAGCCGGAGTGGACAGATCATTCCCCTGGGCGCGGGTATACTCCAGAAACTCTTCTGTCACCTGGGCACAGACGACATGGGCACCTAGATCGCCTGCGCCTGTATTGCACTTGCCATCCCGGTAAAACCCGGTCATGGGGGAAGTACAGCAAGTTTCCAACGTAGTTCCCAAAACGTTTCTCGCCTCTGTCATAACAATCCCTTCTCAAGAACAGCCTTCACCCAGTAGCATATCAAACCCCGGTAGTGCCCAAATCGTAATGATTTTTGAGTCGTTAATGATGGCGGCTGGTGCCGCTCATCATTACCTTGTTAGGTTTACCCAAACCGCTACTTTTTGGCATCTTCCTCCTTACGAATTTTACCGCCTGCCTTTAAGTAGTCAGCAAGCGCTTCGCCCAACTTTTCCTCCGGAGTTTTGCCTGGTTTAGGAACCAGAAAGTCAGCAGACAGCAGCGCGAACAACGCCGAAAAAACAATTACTCCAGCAACCATAATCCTAATCCAGTGACAATTTTCTCTACAGGATTAGAATAGTGTGATCAAACATTTTTGGAAGAGGGTGTTCATAAATCTACAAAAACTTTTTGACTGAAGAAATTTAGAACCCCATGTGCCCCCTCGACTCTTGACTCCGTTAATTCCCTGTTCTTTACTGGATACAACCGTGCACAACCCATGACGGTTACTTAATTCCTTGCTGACTCATGGCCCTTTGTACGGCATTATCCTGTTTGAACTGCTGGTAGAAGCGGAAGACGTTGGCGTAGTCCGACAGGGGTTTGTTGGGAATGTAATTGCCCCAGCGGATCATGGCAAAGGCGTAGGGGTCAGCAACGGTGAGGCGATCGCCCACAATATAGTCTTTCCCTTCCAGATGGTTATTCAGGTGAGCAAATACTCGAACAATCAGCTTGTAGGGGGCCTCTTTGATCGTTTTGTGAGCATTTTCATCTTCTTCGATCCAGTAGCGATTTGGACGGAAGTAGGGGTAAAAGGCCGGATGGAAATCTCCCGTAAAAAATGCCAGCCAGCGATTCAGCTCATAGGCATCTTGTAGAGTTCCGTTGCTTCCCAGTTTCGCGTCTGGATATTTCTGGGCCAGATACTTCAAGATAGCGTCTGGCTGGTTCATGACGTCGCTATCGCCATCAATCATGGCGGGCACCTGCCCCAGGGGGTTAATCTTTAAATACTCTGGACTGCCCAGTTGTACCTTTTCGAGTTCGTAAGGTTCCCCAATCCACTCAAGCACAATGTGGGGAGCCAGAGCGCAGGTACCGGGAGCATAGAATAGCTTAATCATGACCTCTTCCTGATGGGCGATCGCAGGTGGATATTGAAACCATACACTAGAGACATCCTCAACAGGCGGTATGGCAGGTGTCAAATGTTCGAGTTTTCAGGTGTCGAGGATAGAAAACATCCTTGCTTGAGTTGGCACCTATCATTCGAGCCCTCGTGGGTAATGCGATGTAGCGTTTTTGTCGATATTTAATTCAGGGGTTCTCATGGCTCAATCCAATCAGACCTGGAATGTTGGTCGCTTCCTGCAAACCCTTCATTACTTTGAAACGATTCCAGTTGTTAGCTGGCTGCAAAAAATGATCTTTGGTTCCACGCCCCCGCCTCCCCCCCAACCGCAAGCAGGTATTTTGTTCGATTTTAGCCAGCCTGCTACTGCTTCCGACCAAACCTGGGGCGCTCTAGATGATGTGGTGATGGGTGGCGTGAGTGCCAGTTCCTTTCAATTTCAGGAGGAAGCGGCACTCTTCACGGGTAACGTATCCACAGCCAACTCTGGAGGATTTGCCTCCGTCCGCAGTCGCAATTTTGAACCGCCGCTCGATCTGTCTGCCTATTCTGGATTAGAACTCCAGGTCAGGGGAGATGGACAGCGCTACAAGTTTTTGATTCGGGATGAGGATTCCTGGGACAGCATGGCCTATTCTCAGTCGTTTGATACGGTGGCAAATGAATGGATCACTGTTCGGGTTCCCTTTGCTGAAATGGTTCCCGTATTCCGTGCCAAAACGGTGAATCCATCTCGCCCACTCAACACTTCACGGATTCATTCGCTGCAATTCATGTTGAGCAAGTTTGAATACAATGGAGCGCTTAATCCTCACTTCAAACCAGGTGAGTTTCGTTTGTTGATCAAAGCGATTCGGGTTTATTGAAAAGTACGAATTCGCTGGTTCTAAATAAGTTTGTGTTTTTTAAGGAGAGTGTGCCCCAGGTCGAGCATTAGCCTAAGCTAGTCTTATGCACGATGGAGGATTCCCTCTATGGCAGAACGGAAGAAACGAACAATGGCTGGCGACAAAACGATTTGCCTACCGCTTGAAGCAAAGATGGATTATGACCAACTGGTTAGAGATACCAAAGCGTTTCGTGCCTAACTGGACAGGTTGATAGCAAGGTATCCTGAACTTTTTCCAGTCGGAATCGAGCAAGGGTACTGCTTTCATCGATTTGTGGAGTCGGGCAAATTACACCTGAGTACCCGTCGGATTCGATTGAAGTGCAACGGGCAAGCCTATCAGTTACGTCCCGATACGGTGATGCCCTACATGATTGGCAAAACCGAGGAGGTCGAGAAGGGGGTATACTTGCGCCGTTATGGGGTGCCCTACGAGGGAATCGCTCATGTGCCAGGACATTCGGCGATGTATTGGTACCATGCCACTCAAGCGATGGAAGGTGCCTCAATGGTCGGAACAACGGTGAAAGACCCGGATGCCATCCCCCCTTCAGCTCGTTGCCGATGAAAAGCATAGTTGGTGGTGGGGAGAACGGGTCTACATTACCGTCACAGCCGCGGTGGGCTGTTTTTTAGGGGTGAGTCTTGCCCAAAGGGCGGATGCCGTTGCGCTCCAGCAGGCGTATGGAGAGTTTCAACTCGAAGCCCAGCAACTGAATTCCCACTATAGTCCTGAGAGGGTAACGACCGATGGGTGGGATGCCACGCAACAAGCTTGGCAAGCCCTGTTTCCAAACATCATGGTTGTGCTGTGTTTTTTGCACGTTGTATTGGGGGTGCAGTGCTTGTGCCGTCGCACCTCTCAAGTGTTCAAGGCGGCCACGGATAAATTGTGGCATTTGTATCACAGTCCCAATCGACGGCAATTTGGACAACGCTTGCGTCGTTTGGTGGAATGGACTCAACGAACGGACAATGCCTTGCCCGATAAAGCTCGACAAAAGCTTCTCACCTTAGCGACCAAAGCACAGTTGTATTTGACCACTCACAAGCGTATCGCACCAGTAATCAGGTGGATCGGCTGATGAACTCCCAAGACCGTATTCTCTATGCGATGCAGTACTTTCACGGCACGCTGGATGCGGCTAAACAAGAATTGCGAGCGATGGCGCTGTTGTGGAATTTTCATCCCTATTGTCATACAGTTCAGACATTAGAACCCCATTCCATCTCACCGTTTGAAGATCTCAATGGGTTTCGCTATCACAACAACTGGTTACGCAATTTCCTGATTGCCTCGTCGTTGAATGGTCGAGGAACAGCAAAACCGATTAAACACAAACTGGAGTAGAACGAGGAAGATTTTATTCGAGCAACCAGACGATTTTGGATACAAACTGGATTACATCCTTCAGCAGGTGATCCGTGCCAAGCTTGAAGTAGTTTGGCTACCAGCCAGCTAATATAGTCTCTGAGGAGGATGAGGTCAAGTAGCTTTTTGCCATCTTTTTCAATTGGA
>JAIMBL010000259.1 GCA_023511615.1 Leptolyngbyaceae cyanobacterium HOT.MB2.61 | reverse complement strand
CTCGATCAACTGCGCAAAGCCCTGACCCAGGAGTTGCAGAAATTAGAGTCGCAGACGATCTCATCACTGACCGGATGAAATTACATTTTGGATGCGCTATCTGTAGCAGGTATTTCTTGAATTGGTATCAGCACGGGTACAGGGCTGCCTGGAGGCCACTAGGGTTTATGGACATGGGTTAGCGTACAGTCTGCACAAATGGATTCGGCACCTCTACGGGGTTTTGCACTCAAAGTCAGCGAGTAGAAAGACAGTGGTAGCATTCCTGCGCGATCGCCCAATCTTCCTGGGTATGAATCACCAGCACTCGCACCGTTGAGTCCACGATGGCAATATCTTTGTCCACAGGATGGTTCTCATTTTGCTGATGATCGAGTTTCAATCCCAGGAACTCAAACGTTTGACAGGCACGAGCGCGAATGATCGCAGAGTTTTCCCCAACACCCGCTGTAAATACTAAAGCATCTAATCCGCCCAGGCTTGCCAGCATAGAACCGATGCAGGAACGTAACCGATGGATGTAAATATCCAGTGCCAGTTTCGCCTGGGAATTGTTTGCGTCAATCGCGGCCAGTACCTGGCGCAAATCAGCAGACACACCTGAGATCCCTTTCAAACCGGATTCCTTGTTCAACTCCTGATCCAACTGATCGACGGTGTAGCCTTCCTGCCGCAGGAGATGGATCAGGATACCCGGATCAACTGAGCCAGAGCGTGTTCCCATCATCAAGCCATCCAGGGGAGTAAATCCCATTGTCGTGTCAATACTGTACCCGTTCTGGACAGCGGAAAGGGAACAACCATTTCCCAGGTGGCAGATAATCAACCTCAGGTCTAGTAAGTTTCGATTCAACAGTTGGGCAGCTCGATGGGCACAGTACTGGTGACTGATGCCATGAAAGCCATAACGACGGATGCCCCTTTCGACCCAGGCATAGGGACCGGGATAGATGGCGGCGGCATCTGGCAACTGGCTATGAAAGGCTGTGTCAAACACCGCGAACTGTGGCACTTCCGCTCCCAAAATGTTTTCGATCGCTTCAATCCCTTCCAGATTCACAGGGTTATGCACCGGAGCCAGGGCAGAAAGACGAGCGATCGCAGCCTTCACCTCATCGGTGACTCTCACTGTTTCACGATAGTCTCTGCCGCCGTGCACCACTCGATGTCCAACGGCATTAATCTCGGATGGCCCCTCTATCACAGCGGTTCTACCCAGCCACAGTGTTTCCAGCAGGTGAGCCATGACTTTGGAGCGATCTTGAGTTGAAATCTCTTCCTTCAACCCTTCCCCAATCGATGTTTTGACTTTGATTTCGGCAATTCCCTGGCGGTGAGTCCAATCGACAGTAGCTTCCCACAGGGGTTCTGGAGATTCAGCAGGAAGTTGCTTGCCTTCTATCTCGTAGAGGCAACTTTTCTGGCTGCTGGAGCCTGCATTCAGCACGAGTATTTTCATACATCAAAAGATGCTTGACCTTGGCTAAAGCTGTGCATATTCATGGGCTTAATCGCATCAATTCGAGTTAACTTTGTCAGTCACCTGACCATTGAAATCAATACCATATAGCGTTTATAAACAGGTTGTGAACAAGGAGGTGTTGGGGCTTTGCCCCCCCACGCAGGGGTGGAACCCCTGCACCCCGTTCAAACTCAAGAAAGGATGGCTGTAAATAAGCAGCATCTACTTTGTTCAGTCCCTGTAACTTGCCGTAGTAGCATACGGGTGAAACAGACTCGGACTCGGTCATCTCTCAGCTTACAGGAGGCGATCGCGGCTTCTGCCCGCCTCATTTCGCTCAAGAGCACATCTACTACCCATCCGGTAAATTGATTTTCTGCATTCCAGAGGCTCTGTCCGTGACGAGTCAAAATTGATTTAGCCATGATATTAGCTTTTCGCTGCGATCGTGTGAATTTTGAGGAAGTTTGTGTTACCTGCTATGCCAAATGGAATTCCCCCCATAATTAAAATCTTGTCGCCGGGAACCACGTAATTACGTCGAATTAAATCAGCCTCTATCTGATTCACCACATCGATTATGTTGCCCGTAAATCCTGGCATCAGGACAGGACGGACTCCCCAGTTCAGGCTAAGGCGGTGGTAGATTTTGGGATTTGGTGTATAGGCAACTATGGGTGCTTTGGGACGTTCTTCTGATGCCAGTTGAGCAGTGTAACCCGTTTCAGTAAACGCAACAATGCACTGAAGATTGATCGTTTCATCGATCGCATGCAGAGCTTCACTAATCGCCGCCGCATCATTGACGCGATTGGGCGGATGGTTGATAAATTGAATGGAGGATTCAACTTCGGTAGCAATGCGGGCTAACATTTTGACCGATTCTACCGGGTAATCACCGATTGCCGATTCGCCAGAAAGCATCACGGCATCCGTACCATCGATGATTGCGTTAGCCACATCACTGGCTTCTGCACGGGTAGGGCGGGGATTGTGGATCATGCTATCCAGCATTTGGGTGGCGGTAATGACCGGAATACCTTTCTGATTGCACAGGCGAATAATTCGCTTCTGGATCAGGGGCACCTTTTCAGGACTCATTTCCACCCCCAGATCGCCCCGTGCGACCATGATTGCGTCGCATTCATCGACGATCGCTTCCAGATTCGCGATCGCCTGGGGTTTTTCCAGTTTTGCCAGGACGGGAATGCTGGCTCCCTTTTCCTTCAGCAATGCCTTCAGCGCTTGAATGTCCTCTGGCTTACGGACAAAGCTGAGAGAAATGAGATCAACTCCCTGTTCAATGCCAAAGTCCAGATCGCGTTTGTCTTTGTCGGTCATGGAAGGCAGGCGGAGGTTAAGTGTGGGGAAGTTAACTCCTTTACGGCTCTTGAGCAAGCCCCCCTCCACCACTTTGCACTGAACGGCGTTTCCATCCACTTTCTCAACCCGCAGTTCCAACAGACCATCATCCAACAGTACCCGGGTTCCAGGTTCTGCTTCTTCTGCTACGTAGGGATAGTCAATTCCAACCGTATTGGGTTGTCCCGTATAGTCGGCGATCGGAACCAGGGTGAGGCTGTCTCCCTCATTCAACATCATCCCTTCCGGCAAATCACCCACCCGAATTTTCGGTCCCTGCAAGTCTTGCAGCAGCATCAGGGGCAAATTTAATTCCTCTGCCGCGTCCCGTAAACGTTTGATCCGCTCGGCATGTTCCTCATACTTCCCATGGGAAAAGTTGAGTCGGGCCACATTCATTCCCGCCAAAAGCATCTTTCGCATGATGTCAGGCGAATCGCTGGCAGGTCCAATCGTTGCCACAATCTTGGTGCAATGGAGCAATGGTTTCATAGCAACTCTTCCTTTATGGCCATAAGTAGCATCAGGTCTACAACTCGGAAGGAGTAGCCCCATTCGTTGTCATATCAGGCAGGCGAGGTTATCAACGGACACCAGGCTATTTACACCCACGAGTTCTATTTCAGGATGATCCAGTGCAATCCGCACTACCAATCGCCCAATTTAACCAAACCTGTTAATCCCAATTTTGAGCGTCATTGTTCGATTTCCTATCGTTAGAAGGTGAGCTTTAGATCATTGGGTATTTGCGTATACTCTGGTACATCTACTTTCACAGCAGATACTTTCCAAATGGTTTGAAGATAATCGCGAATGGAGCGATCGCTGGAGAACTTGCCCATTCGCGCTACATTTAAGATCGACATCCGAATCCAGTGATCCTGATCGCGGTATGCCTTACTCACTCGATCCTGGCATTGCACATAGGATTCATAATCTGCCAGCAGAAGGTACTCGTCGCGATAGAGTAAAGAATCCAGCAACGGCTTAAACAGATTGGTGTCACCATGGGTGAAGAAACCGGAGGAAAGACGATCAATCACCAGTTTCAATTCATTATTGCTGTTGTAATAATCCCAGGGGTTATATCCTGCCGCTTTCTTAGCCAGAACTTCTTCAGCCGTCAATCCAAACAAGAAAAAGTTATCGACTCCCACTGCATCTCGAATTTCGATGTTTGCTCCATCCAGTGTGCCGATCGTCAGTGCTCCATTCATGGAGAACTTCATGTTGCCAGTTCCAGAGGCTTCCTTGCCCGCGGTAGAGATTTGCTCAGAGAGATCCGCAGCGGGGTAAACACGTTGAGCAAACTTGACGTTGTAATCTTTCATGAAGACAACTTTGATCCGACCACACACATCCGGATCGTTGTTTACAACATCCGCAATTGAATTGATCAACTTAATAATCAATTTCGCCATGTAGTAGCCGGGAGCCGCTTTACCACCAAATAGAAAGATACGGGGTGTAACATCCAGATCAGGATTTGCTTTAATCCGGTTGTACAGCGTAATGATATAAAAGGCATTCAGGTGTTGCCGTTTGTATTCATGAATACGCTTCGCCTGAATATCAAACAATGAGTTCGGATCAATTTCGATATGGTAGTTTGTCCGAATATAATTGGCGAGATCTTGCTTAACCGACTGTTTTACCTGATGAAACTCATTGCGGAAGCTCGGATCGTAGATAAAGTTTTCCAGCTTTCTTAATTCATCTAGATTTTTGATCCAACCGTCCCCGATCTTTTCGGTGATCAGGTTTGCCAGTCGAGGATTGCTCAACACCATGAAACGACGGGGTGTGACACCATTGGTGACGTTGGTAAACTTCTCTGGATACATTTCGTAGAAGTCACGCAACACCGTTTGCTTCAACAGCTCGCTGTGGAGTTCGGCAACGCCATTAATCGCAAAGCTACCCACGCAGGCAAGATTTGCCATCCGCACATATCGCTCACCACTTTCATCAATGAGCGACATACGACGGATGCGATTGAAATCATCCGGGAACTTAATCCGAACTTCATTCAGGAAACGGCTATTGATTTCGTAAATAATCTCTAGATGACGTGGCAATATACTGCCGAACATATTCAAAGACCACCGCTCTAATGCCTCAGGTAACAGTGTGTGGTTGGTATAGGCAAAAGTTTTGGTAGTAATGTTCCAGGCTTTATCCCATTCAAAACCATATTCATCCAGCAACAGCCGCATTAATTCGGCAACGGCAATGGTGGGATGGGTATCATTCAACTGGATTGCATAATGCTCATGAAAGCGCTCTAAAGATAAATTTTGCGCCTGCATCCGGTGAATCATATCCTGCAAAGAACAGGAGACAAAGAAATATTGTTGCTGTAACCTCAATTCCTTACCCTGATAGAACTCGTCATTGGGATAAAGGATCTTTGTGATATTTTCACAGTCACTCTTTTCGTGAACGGCTCCGAAGTAGTCTCCTTTATTAAAAGCTTCAAAATCAAAGGACTCTGGTGCTTCCGCTTTCCACAACCGCAGGGTATTCGCCGTATTGGTCTGAAAACCCAGAACTGGAGTGTCGTAGGGAACTCCTTTGACCACCTTATAGGGAACCCAGCGAACTCGGTAACAATTATGTTCATCAATATACGTTTCGGTGTGACCACCCAACTTTACTTCTACTTCCCATTCAGGACGGCAAATTTCCCAAGGATTACCGTAGCGCAACCACTTGTCTGTAATTTCAACCTGCCAGCCATCTTTGATCTCCTGGTCAAAAATGCCATATTCGTAACGGATACCATAGCCAATCGCCGGAATTTCCAGGGTTGCCAGGGAATCAATATAGCAGGCAGCTAGCCGCCCCAAACCCCCATTGCCTAGTCCGGGTTCCTCCTCCTGCTCTAGTAGATCGGTCAGGTTAAGTCCCAATTCTTCCATTGCCTGCTTTACGGTGTTGTAAAGCCCCAGGTTAATCAGATTATTGCCCAAATGAGGACCCATCAAAAATTCAGCAGACAGGTAAGCAACGACGCGGTGAGCTTTTTCAAAGTAGGTCTCAGTTGTGTAGAGCCAGCGATTTAATAGACGATCGCGCACGGTGTAAGCCAATGCCATGTAGTAGTCGTTCTTGGTTGCGATCCTAGGGGGCTTTGCCTGAATGTAAAACAGGTTATCCAGGAATGCTCTCTTTAAAGTTTCGACATTAACTCCAGTGCGATCGTCTTCAATTTGAATATTGTTAGGAACAATACTGACCATAATCGAAAATACTCCTGAGTGATTGGTTGATATAGTGGTAGTCATTGTGGTTAGGACGGAGTGCAGGGGTAGAACCCCCACTCTCTCTTTAATTCCAATGTCCTGACGCACCTGTGTATAGCTATGGTTGCTTAACCGAGTTAAACAGTAGCTTTTGCGGAGGTGGAAGGTGGATAAGCAATGAAATGACCCCCAATTTTCGGACAGGAGGCTAAGAGTAGTATCCTTGTTCTTAAAAGGGGTAAATATGGCAGCAAA
>JAIMBL010000258.1 GCA_023511615.1 Leptolyngbyaceae cyanobacterium HOT.MB2.61 | reverse complement strand
TTCCTTGCACTTTAGCAGACTTGATCCCGCTTGAAAACTAGGCACAGTAAACCTTTGCTGCTTTTTTCAGCAAGCCCGAAGTAGAGTCGGTAAGGACCTACCCGTAAAATTGTTGGCATGATTCTAGGGTACACATTATCTAGATGTAGAATACCTCAGCAAGAGGTAAGTAGGCAGAGGGCTAACAATTCAAATGCAGCGGACGGTTGGAAGCCGCTGGTGCTGAGTTCCAATTTGTCTGCCGCCGCTGATTTGAGACGTTAGGTGGCTCCGCGCCCAGTCCTTGCACTCGTCCTTCCAGGTTATCGGTCAGCCCGAAAGCGCCCAGAAAATGGTCGGTTGAGGCAGTGGTTTGAGGGTTATCTGTGGTAGCGAAAGCGCCCAGGATAGTGTCGGTGAGGGCAGTCGCGAGGGGCGATCGGTAGTTCCGAAAACACTCAGGAGGCGATCGGTGAGGCGCGGTTGGGGTGGCGATCAGTGCGTGCTCCAGCTAACTCGTCAGTGCAGCGGATTGAGGGGCGATCGTTGAGGTGTTGGGGGCGATCGGCAACCGCTGACCTGTGCCGTTAGCCCTACTGACGCTGTGGGTTAGTTAAGCGTGTTCCTCCCGCTGTCAAGATATTGAGCTATAAGGGGACAGAGCGTATCTACACTGTGAGAAACGGTGAACGCCTGACTTGTCACAGAGATTCTCTTGCCGGACACTCATAGCCTATGGCTAAACTCGAAGATCTCACCCGTGGTACTACCGTCAAAGGCATCCTGCCGACTCATAACGTTACCGTCATTGATGCGAAGTGGCATGGGAGTGACGTGGTTGAGCTGACCTATAAGGATGCGAACGGCCAACCTCACACTGAGATCCTGTTTCGCGATCGCGAGCCAACCTTAGAAATTGTTACCGAAGGACGACCGTGGAGCTTCGATGGGGATGGTGCGTTGCTACGGTTGGTTTCCGAAGCCCATCGCATTCGGCTGGCTCACTTATTTGATCCGCTGCTGGCAGTGCATACCTCATTGGTGGAACCCCTGCCCCACCAGATCACGGCGGTGTATAGCGAGATGCTGACTCGTCAACCGCTTCGGTTCCTCCTGGCGGATGATCCGGGAGCCGGAAAAACCATCATGGCTGGACTGTTTATCCGTGAATTGCTGATTCGGGGAGACTTACAACGGTGCATGATCGTTTGTCCGGGCAGTTTGGCCGTGCAGTGGCAGGATGAGCTGTTTCAAAAGTTTCATCTGCCCTTTGAGATTCTGACCAATGACCGGATCGAAGCGGCTCGTACCGGGAACGCCTTTGCAGAAATGCCATTGGTCATCGTTCGTTTGGACAAGCTCAGTCGCAATGAAGACCTGCAAGCCAAGCTGGGGCAAACCGATTGGGATCTGATTGTGGTGGATGAGGCCCACAAGATGTCTGCCTCATTTTTTGGGGGTGAAATCAAGGAAACCAAGCGTTATAAGCTCGGTAAGCTGCTGTCAACACTGACCCGCCATTTCCTGCTGATGACGGCAACTCCCCACAACGGGAAAGAGGAAGACTTCCAGCTTTTCCTGGCGCTGCTGGATGGCGATCGCTTTGAGGGGCGATTCCGAGACGGGGTACATGTCTGCGACACGTCGGATATCATTCGTCGCCTGGTCAAGGAAGATCTGCTGAAGTTTGATGGCAAACCGCTCTTTCCTGAACGTCGGGCACACACGGTCAAGTATGTCCTGTCTGATCTGGAAGCTGTTCTTTACAAGCAAGTTACCGATTACGTCAGGGAAGAATTTAACCGAGCCGAAGCCTTAGCTAATGATGGCCGCAAAGGAACCGTTGGCTTTGCCTTGACGATTTTGCAACGTCGCCTTGCCTCTTCTCCAGAAGCCATCTACCAGTCCCTGCGACGACGGCGGGAACGGCTACAGAAGCGGCTTCGGGAGGAAGAACTCCTTAAGAGAGGCGAGACAGGAGAGCGACAATTTCTCTCTTCTCAACTCTCTTTACTCACTCCTCTGATTGACCTGGATGATTGGGACGATGATTTCGAGGATTCCTCTAGTGATGAGCGCGAGGCTAGAGAAGAAGAGGTGGTTGACCAGGCCACGGCAGCTCGCACGATCGCCGAACTACAAGCCGAGATTCACCAGCTCGGTGAACTCGAAAATCTAGCCTTACGGGTTCGACGCAGTGGCAAGGATCGCAAGTGGGATGAGCTATCTAAGCTGTTGCAAACGCTGCTATTAGAAGAGAGAAAAGAGGAGAGAGAAAAGAGGGAAAGTGCCCTCACTTCTCACTTCTCACTTCTCTCTCCTAAGCTCGTTATCTTCACCGAACATCGGGACACCCTGAACTATCTGGTCAGTCAAATTACAACTCTCATCGGGCGACCTGAGGCAGTGGTCACAATCCACGGTGGTATGGGACGGGAAGAGCGCAAGAAGGCAGAGGAAGCCTTTAAGCAAGATGTGACGGTGCAAGTTTTAATCGCCACGGATGCGGCTGGAGAAGGGATTAACCTGCAACGGGCACATTTAATGGTGAACTACGATCTGCCGTGGAACCCAAATCGGCTGGAGCAGCGGTTTGGACGGATTCACCGGATTGGACAAACTGAAGTCTGCCATCTTTGGAATCTGGTGGCGGAGGAAACCCGCGAGGGGGACGTGTATCTCTCGCTGCTCAAGAAACTGGAGATTGAGCAAAAGGCGCTCGGTGGCAAGGTTTTTGATGTGTTAGGCAAAGCGATCGCAGGCAAGGAACTGCGAGAACTCCTGATTGAAGCGATCCGCTACGGCGATCGCCCAGAGGTGAAGGCCAAGCTGGATCAGGTCGTGAGCGATCGCCTCGACCAAAGTCGGTTGCGAGAGTTGCTAGAGGAACGCGCCCTGGCACGAGACTCAATGGATGCGACCAAGGTGCAGCAGATCCGCAAGGAGATGGAGCGAGCGGAAGCCCGCAAACTCCAGCCCCATTTCATTGCTTCCTTTTTTCTGGAAGCGTTTCAGCGCTTGGGCGGGACAATTCGGCAGCGAGAACCCAAACGCTATGAAATTACCCATGTTCCGGCGGTGATCCGCAATCGAGACCGACTGATTGGCATGGGTGAAGCCATCTTAAAACGGTATGAGCGCATCTGCTTTGAGAAGGAACTCATCAGTGTTCCGGGAAAACCTCTGGCTGATTTTGTCTGCCCTAGCCATCCCCTGCTCGATGCCACCATTGATTTGACGTTAGAACGTCATCGGGATCTGCTCCGACAGGGGGCCATTCTGGTAGACGAAAACGATCCGGGGGAAGAAGCTCGTGCTTTGGTGTATTTGGAGCATTCCATTCAGGATGCTCGCACCGAACGAGATGGGCGGCGGCGGGTCGTCTCCCGTCGAATGCAATATGTGGAGATTTTTGACCCTCACCCCCCAACCCCCTCTCCCCAAGGGCAAGGGGGAGAAGATTCAGAACCCTCTCCCTCAGGGAGAGGGCAGGGTGAGGGCGAGGGGGTAAGAGGCGCTGGTTATGCCCCCTATCTCGACTATCGACCATTAGAGGAAGCGGAAAAGCCTTTGGCAGAATCGGCGCTGAATCATTTGGGTCTTCGCGATGATATTGAAAGCAAGGCGATCAGCTATGCCATTGCTCATCTGGTGCCGCACCATCTTCAGGAGGTACGGGAACGGAAGGAAGAGCTGATTGAAAAGACGGTTCGGGCGGTGAAGGATCGACTGACGAAGGAAATTAACTATTGGGATCAACGGGCAGCGGATCTGCGCTTGCAGGAGCAAGCAGGCAAACCAAATGCCAAGCTTAACTCTACCAAAGCCCAGCAGCGCGCTGATGAGCTAGCTGCACGACTCCAGAAACGCCTGTCTGAATTGGAGCAGGAACGAAAGCTTTCGCCCATGCCACCTGTCGTCATTGGTGGGGCGCTGGTGGTGCCGATCGGTCTATTGCAACGGTTACAAGGAAAACGGGAAGCGGCGACCAGTACCTTTGCGAGAGAAACAAAGCGCGTTGAGCTAGCCGCAATGGAAGCAGTCATGGCGGCAGAACGGGCACTGGGGTATGAACCACGGGATGTCAGCGATCAAAAGTGTGGTTATGACATCGAATCGGTGGTGCCGGGGACTGGGCAGTTACGCTTTATCGAGGTGAAGGGCAGGATAGAAGGGGCGGAAACGGTCACAGTCACCAAAAACGAAATCCTGACGGCGCTTAATAAACCAGACAATTTTATCTTGGCGTTGGTGCAGGTTCCTGCGGATCAGAATTTCCCCGAAGGAGATGCGTTTGCGGTGCGTGAGTCTGGTGGGGATTATCAGGTTCTAGGCAAGGGTTGTATCTTGCGCTATGTTAAGGAACCGTTCCAGCGAGAACCCGATTTTGGGGCGAGTAGTGTGAATTATGAGTGGCGGGAGTTATGGGATCGGGGAAATGAACCACAGAGGCACGGAGAACACGGAGATGGAGTTGGATGAAATATCGGGACAGGTAATTGGGGCGGCGATCGCGGTGCATCGGGAGTTGGGCCCGGGGTTATTGGAGTCTGCCTATGAGGCGTGTCTGAAGTATGAGTTAGCCCAGCAAGGGTTGCGAGTTGAGAGCCAGGTGCCACAACCCGTAATTTATAAAGGCATCCATCTGGATTGTGGCTATCGTTTAGATCTACTGGTTGAGGATTTAGTCATTATTGAACTCAAAACCGTCGAACGCCTACAACCCATTCACGATGCCCAACTACTCACCTACCTCAAACTCAAAAAACTCCGCCTTGGCCTCTTGATCAACTTCAACGTCCCCATCCTCAAACACGGCATCAAACGCCTCCTCAACGGATAATTCTCTGTACCCTCTGTGTCTCTGTGGTTCTTTTAATCTATGACCTACCGCAAAAAGCTCATCGAAGTTGCCCTGCCCCTGGAAGCCATCAATATGGAGTCGGCTCGCGAAAAGTCGATTCGCCATGGACATCCCTCTACGCTGCATTTATGGTGGGCACGGCGACCGTTAGCGGCCTGTCGAGCGGTGTTGTGGGCGACCTTGGTTGATGATCCCTCAAGCTGGCCGGACAAGTTCCCTACCGAGGAAGCCCAGAATCGGGAACGGCAACGGCTGTTTGATATTTTGGGGCGAATCACCATTGAAACTGATAAAAAGGGCAACACCAAACAGGTCGTGCGCGGTCTGGTGTCTTGGGATGACATCAATGATCCGAACTCCAAGGTGCTGGAAGCGGCTCAGCGAGAAATTGCCCGGTGCTTGGCTTGGGATCGGGGTGAGGAACCCCCCACAAAACCCGATGCGGTGCGGAGGTATATCGCGAAGTACGCGCCCCCTGTCTATGACCCCTTTGCTGGAGGGGGTTCGATTCCCTTGGAGGCACAGCGGTTGGGGTTGGAGGCTCATGCCAGTGATTTGAATCCGGTGGCGGTGTTGATCAATAAGGCGTTGATTGAGATTCCACCGAAGTTTAGGGATTTGCCGCCTGTGAATCCAGTATTGAGGGGACAGGGAATAGGAAACAGGGGATAGGAAGATGAGCGGGGTTCAGTCGCACCGGGATCTAATTGTTTGGCAGAAGTCGATGGATCTGGTGGTGCAAGTTTATCAACTGAGCGATCGCTTTCCGAAGGTAGAGATGTATCGCCTAACCAGTCAGATCACGCGAGCGGTGGTGTCGGTGCCAGCGAATATCGCGGAGGGGAACGCACGGTGAACGCGCAAGGACTACGCCAATTTTCTGGCGATCGCCAAAGGGTCGCTGATGGAAACAGAGACGTTTCTAATGTTGGCAGTCCGTCTCAACTATCTAACTCAGCAAAAAGTAGATCCCACCCTGGCGTTGATTGTGGAAATCAGCAAGATGCTCACCGGCCTTCGCAAGCGTCTACTTCAGCCCTAAACCCTCCTGTTCCCAGTTCCCTCTTCCCTCTTCCCTACAAAGGAGCGCAAGGATTAGCGGCGGATGTGGGGTTTTATGGGAGGTGGATGAGAGAGCAGGCATGGCAGCGCATCGGGCATCTTTATCCAAAGGTGATGGTAGGGAATAGGGAGGAGGGAACAG
>JAIMBL010000026.1 GCA_023511615.1 Leptolyngbyaceae cyanobacterium HOT.MB2.61 | reverse complement strand
CCTTTTAAGAACAAGGATACTACTCTTAGCCTCCTGTCCGAAAATTGGGGGTCATTTCAGGGGTTGCCTGTAATTGCGCTCAACACCCCCACTGAAGTGACGCGCAAGGTTGCCCGTTCTGGGCTAGAGAGTCTGACACTGGCTGAAAAGCGATTCATTCCACCAATTTCTGCGATCGCCCTCGGTCCGGCCTCCTACCGCCAGAGACTCCGCCAGATCTACGATGATATTCACCACGGCAAAACCAGTCAGGCCAATTTTGAGCGCTTCTTTCAGGCCCAAGTTCTGTGGGATGAGACGATGGCAGAACGCATTGCCCGGAGCCTGCAACAGGAGCCCAAACGCCTGGTTGTCGTTCTTGTAGGCCAGGGGCACGTGATCTATGGCGAAGGCATTCCCAGTCGTGTCGCTCGTCGTGTCCCAAAAGTTTCCCAGGTCTCGATTCTACTAAACCCATCGGAAGAGTTTCAGAGCCAGCAGGACAAGGCGATCGCAGACTACTTCTGGTTTACTGTTTCCGGCAACAGGTAAATGGCTCCCGAAATCAGTGTGAGCGCTACGGAAATCCAGAAAGCAACCAGGGATGGAATTCGCCAATCCTCTGACAGAGGAGCAATCAGGAGGGCGATCGCTCCAATCTGACTCACGGTTTTCAACTTACCCCAAAGATTTGCCCCCTGAATTTCTGAACTGCCGCGCAGGTTAGGGTTAACCCGCCAGCCCGCGATCGCCAGTTCCCGTGCCAGGATCAGAAACACTCCCCAGGCGGGTACCTGTCCCAGTTCAATCAGCGCCAGCAGGGGAGCCAACACCAGGAACTTATCCACCAGTGGGTCAAGAAACTTTCCCAGTTCGGTGACCTGGTTCAACCGACGGGCCAGATAACCATCCAGCCAGTCAGTGCCTGCTGCAATGAGAAACAGTACCAGCATGACCCAACGCCCCTCTGGAGTTGGATTGCGTAGACCATAAAGCAAAAGCGGTACGACCAGCAAACGGGAAATGGTAATCCAGGTAGGAAGATTCATAAACTGAGGTGATTGGGTGGGGAATCCACACTTGCCTGGGTTTATGCTACCGCTATTTTTGTATTCGCATTTGACGTACTATAGCTGTCGCCAGGCTATTTAGGGCATTGGTTTTAAAGGAGTGCGGGGGCAAAGCCCCCAGCCTGGGGTTCCACCCCTGCGCTCCGTCCTGAGCCTACTGGCTACATCTATTCATCTCTGCTTTCTCTACCAGCCGCAAGGCGTGACCATCGGGATCCCGTACCAGGATTCCTCTTTTGAAGCCTAATGATTGCTCAGGAAGGGTGACCACACGGTCAGAGATAAAAGTGGATTGGTTCAGGCGTAATCGTTGAGCGATCGCCTCTATATTTTTCACAACCAGTGTTGTTTGCCAGTGCAGTAAATCATTGGGTCGGGCATCTGTGGGCAGCGATCGCCCGTCGGTGGGGCGCAGATATTCCAAAAATTCGATTCCCGGTCCGGCAGGTGATTTGAGTCCGCTGATGCGCAGTCTCGCTCCCTGTACATTATTCAAATACTCCTGCTCAATGCCGTAATTCATACTTTCGCCCGCAAGTTCTAAACCTAATAAGTCTCGATAAAATTTGAGGCTGTTAGTCGTGCTGGAAACCACGATCGCCGTATGGTCAATTCCCAGAAATAATTGATTTGTAAACTTTTGCCATTTGGGGTTTCCTTTACCAGGTGGGAAATCAATGATCTCTAGATTGTGTCCATCGGGATCTTTGAAGTAAAAGGCACGAATGCCTGCGGCAGCTTTGTTCCATTCAGGCAATTGTTGGGGTGCGGTAGAGACATGTTGCACCTTAAACTTGCGCAGATGCTGGTAGGCTCTGTCTATATCACTGACCACAATTGCAATATGTTGAAACCAATGATCATTACTCCTTGAATCAATCGGAATAGGTCTCCCCCTAGGTGTCAGATACTCTGTCAGTTCAATCAACTCTTCTCCTAATTGCATTTTCACCACTCGCAGCCGGATTCCAAATACCCCCTGCAACTGCTCATACTCGGTGCCCAACACCTCCACATCGAATACCTTTTTGAAGGAAAGAACCTGCGAGTAAAATTCAACCACTCGATCCATATCAGAGACCGTCATCCCTGCCGATTCCACAGCGACTACTGCTCGCTGGTTGCATACCTGTTGGGCGGTGAGATCCCCAATGGACTGCTGGCTGCTACCCGGTTTGGGAAGGGTACGTCCCTGAGCAAAGGTCGTCACAGAAACGGAAATACAAACAGACAGGATCGCCCATCTGATGATTTTGATCGGCTGTTTCATAGTGGCAAATGAGAAGAGGATTAAATGGGTGAGTATATCTAATGCAATTTTTTGAAGGAATCGCTTAATTCCGATCCATTTCGAGTTGCGTACTCTCGATAAGCACATCGAAAGATGCAACGTTTATTGTTGTGATGGTGTAGCTTCGCGCAATGAACAGCGTTTGCTCCTATGAGACGCACATAAATTTCTGCTGCCAGCAACATCCCGGTGAGAGGAGCTGTAACGTAAACCCAGAATGCAGTCCACACGTTTGCAGATAAGGCTGAAGCAAAGCTGCGAGCTGGATTCATACTCATGCCAGAAAGAGGAGCTTCAACTGTGATGTAGATGGCAATCAAAATTCCAGCGAAGATTCCCGTGTAACAATGGAGTCGTCGGTGATTGGAAACAAACAACACCATCAGCATCATGCCAAAGGAGATGATGATTTCTGCTAAAAAAGCGACTGCAACACCACTAGGACCGGGAATGGTGACAATGTAATTGACTGATGGATGGGTAAGTACTTCTGGCAATAACAGCCCTACCAGGGATAACCCAATCAATCCGCCCAAAAACTGAAACAGGATATAAAAGAATGTATCCCACGGTTTCACCTTACCTAAGCGGAAGAAGGTAAAGGTAAAAGCGGGGTTGAGGTGGGCACCCGACTGTTTGCCCCAGGGGGAATAGACGATCGCGATCGCCGTTAGTCCCATCCCGATTCCAATGACTAATCGGCGCAATAATGGATCGGTTATTGCCTGATGGATTGAAGAAGCGGGGTGTTCTAAAATGGCGGTTACAGATCCGGCTGAGATCATAAAAATCCCTAAACCAGCCGCTTCTATCAGGTACTCCGGATAGTGGTGACGGAAGGAGTTCATACTACTGTTCGTGATAATTCCACAACAGCCCACCATCCACAAAGAACGTAGTCCCCGTAATGTAGTTGGCATCGGAGGAGGCCAGAAATGCCACCAGGGAAGCCACGTCTCCGGGTTGTCCCAACCGGCTCAGGGGAATATTTTGCAGAAGAGCCCCCAACTTGGTCGGATCATTCAGCAGTTTGGTGTTGATAGGAGTTTCGATCGCACCAGGGGCGACATTATTCACCGTAATTCCCAGAGGACCCAGCTCCACCGCCAGGTTGCGGGTCAGCATTTTCATTCCACCTTTGCTGCAACAATAGGCTGTGAAGTTCGGGAAGGGTAGATCCTCGTGGACAGAACTGATATTGATGATTTTGCCAGGACGTCTCGTTTCGATTAAATGTTTCACCATTTCCTGAGTGGCAAAAAAGACGCCTTTCAAATTGACATTCATCACCGCCTCATAGTCAGCCTCGGCAACCTCCCAAAAGGGAGCGTGTTTCTCAATCCCGGCATTATTGACAAGAACATCTAATCGGCCAAAATGTTCAATCCCTGCTTTAATCAGGCGACGCACATCCCCAACCATCCCCAGATCGGCACCCACGCTGTAGCCCTTTTCGTGATCGCAATAACCTTCAGCCAGGTGGCATTGTCCCCCTGCTGCCTGCACTTTAGCCAGGGTTTCCTCTGCCCCCTGGGGGTTCGAGCGATAGTTAATTACCACCTGGGCTCCTTCCTGAGCCAGACGAACGGCGATCGCTTGACCAATTCCCTGGCTACTTCCCGTAACCAGGGCCACTTTTCCTTCAAGTGTCATGGGTATTCTCCAAAAAAATTACGGCTGTAGCATCGCCAAAGGCTGAGAGCAGGGTGCAGGGAGGGAATAAAGCCCCTACCCCCCTCTAAACCCGATGTCCCTGAGCAATCTGGCAACAGCTCTACATTGGTAGTGCCCAAATCGTGATGATTGTTGAGTTGTCAATGATGACGGTTAGTACCGCTTATCATTACCTTGTCAGGTCCATCGCTACATCAAATTTGCTGCACCAAAGGTTGCATTGAATTTGCGACACCAGATCACAACTGATTTGTAATCTGCTACGTTAATTGTTTTGGGAACCTCGTAGCTCTGGGCACCACTGAACTTCTTGAGGGGAGCAATAACAGCATAGTCGCCCTCTTCCAAAGGGTAGGCAGGGGGAGTCGTAGAGCCGATGACATCACTGGAGCGATGCAAACCAACGACCAGATCAGGCCCCATTTCCGAAGTTTTGAATGCGGAATCGAGCTCTATCAGTGTTTTGCCATTTTGGGACACAACCCGAACGGTTCCTTGAGTGGGATGCTCTCCCGAAACAAAGTTGCCAGATTTTGTATTCACTTGCTTGACAGATTTTGTTGCTTCAGCACTCATGTCCGATGAGGTTGGACTTGAGGTGGCAACTGGGCTTTTAACGGTAGGGCTGGCAACAGATTGAGTAGTGGGTGCTTCTTTGGCACAACCCAAAACCAGAACGGGAACCACTCCCAGGATTAGAAGATTTTTAATTCTCATCATTGGAAGTCCTTCAATAAGTAAGCAAATACAGCCAAATCAAGAGGGTATTGGAATCCATAGCTTCAACTCATCATTGAAATAGAAGCTATTGCTTCAACACCATTCCTTGTGGCTCAAGCTAATTATGGCTTGAGGCCCAAGCCCTGGAATGATAGTCGTCTGAGGTGTTGATTGAAGACCTATGATAGTTTTCTGAGAATTTTCTCAGGAATAACTCGATACTGTTGCAGGGGTACAGGATTACTACAGATCATTGGTGTATTGAGAACAGTTCAAGTAACCCAGGCTTTAACTAAAGGTTGATGGAGATACGGGTGTCTTCCGGATTACAATCAGTCTGCTGTAGCGATCGCCATAATGGTAAGAGGACTTTCTCCAGGAGATCATGCATGAATGATTAGACGACTACCGTTGTGTTTTTCTGACTCCGGCTTATAAGATCCAGATGTTCTTTACCGATGCCAGGATAGCAGTGTTGTTCTACCAATCGCCCTTTGCTTCCGCTCACATCTCACCTAACTAACCCCTTAGCTCTCTGTAAACCCTACTTTGTCTTCTAATTTCCAAAATGCAGCATTGCCTGGTCAAACTAGCCTTCGGGTCACTTGCGGCAATCGCGCTGACCCATGCCGCGCTGGATTTCAACAAACGAGTTTATGCAAACACTTCAACGCTTGATTTGCTGTCTCAACCAGGTAATGTAGTTGAGTTGAATATTCCCCTTCCTAAACCTCCAGCAAAGGCGCCTTCCAGTTCTCTGCCCACCGCCACCTCCGGTTCATCCACCTCCGATTCATCTACATCTGAGTCTGATCCCTCTAAATCTGATGATTTCAATTCCGAGACGGAGCCGCAGACATTACGATTAGAGGTTCAGCTTAAGCGGCGGCGAGTCGTGCTTTATCAGGGAGAAGCAGTGGTTAAGAGCTATCCCATTGCGATCGGTCGTCCAGGGTGGGAAACGCCCAAAGGAACTTACAAGGTCTTGCAAAAACTGAAGAACCCCACCTGGATCCATCCCCTTAAAAAGGGGGTATCCATTCCTGCCGGTGACCCTGAAAATCCCCTTGGCCGTCACTGGATTGGCTTCTGGACCGATGGCAAAAATTGGATTGGGTTCCATGGTACTCCCAACCCAGCATCGGTAGGGCGGGCGGCATCCCACGGCTGTATTCGGATGTACAACAAAGACATTGAGGAGATGTATCAAAAAGTGAGCCTGGGCGATCAGGTAAAAGTAGTGGACTAGTAGAACCAATGGAGTGAAACCCAAAAATTGAGCAGTACTTCAGGTATTGCGGTAATCCGCCCATGCGATCGCTTGAAACTGGTTTATGGAAACAGAGAATCATCCTGATTTTCTTCGATCACCAGTTTAATCGCCTGTTTGTTAACAGAGAGAAAACTTTCGTTTGCCAGCAGCTTGCCGTCAGTGCCATATATGACTGCATCGGTTAATGCAATAAAGGTATTGTCATTATTTAGAAAGTCCGATAGCCGAGCATTGTAGCCTCCAGCAGGGATTGAAACATCTCCCTGAATTTCCCACTGATCAGTGGTGTAGATTTTAACTCGATGCTTTTCTCTAACAGGCGTGGATGTCATAGAGTTTGCTCCCTGCAATGGTTTTTTATTTCATTGGTGCCACCAACTTATATAGCGATCCTAATAGCGATCCTATTTGGATTGTGGGAAAGGGTTCCGCGGAAACCCCTTCTCACAAAGCCTCTCCATCTCACGACCGATTTAGGACTGCTATATGTGAGTATGTTACGCGTTTTGGAAGAAGTTGATCACCGTCTGGGCCACAGTCTGGTTACCATCGGTGATATCCATCTGGGGAGTGCGGGGAGGCTGCATAGGCTGGTGCAAAAACTCCCAATCTCCTTCAAAAAACTCGGTTGGAGCCAGTATCTGGTGAGGAATGTAGTGCTGGACGCGGTCAATCAGGACTCTGGCTTCTGCAAAATCGTCACGGGTAATGGAAATAAGAGGAGTTTCTGTGCGGCAGGCTTCAGAGAAGGTGCTGTAGCCTGGTTTTGAAAGAACTCGCCCACAAATCGGCATGAGGTCAACTGGACGGTAGCTGTTATCTGCAACTTTGATCAGGTTCGGGAGGGGGGGAGCGTTGCGATCGAAGGTGAGAAATTGCCAGTCAGGAAAGCGCTGGAGATTGTGGTAGGGAATGGCGCTTAGCCCCAGGCCGCCAAAGGACATTAACACGGTGCGATCGCGCTCAGCTTGAACTCCCAATGCCTGACGAATGGAGTCTGGACTGTAGCGGGGAGAGCCGCCAGTAAAACCAACATCGGTAATTACCGGAAAGGCACTCATCGGTTCGTGTAACGGGAGTCGGAAGAGGCGATCGCACTGGTGAAAACAGTCTGCAATCCAATCGGCAATTTCGACAAACTCACCTCCCCAGGATCGGTAAATAAAGTCAAAACCAAAGTTACTGCACATCCAGCAAGGAATTCCTGCTGCTTTTGCAATCAGGGCAGCGATTGGTGGAATGTCGGCCAGGATGAGCCCGACTCGATTTTGTTTGATAAAGGTGACTTCGGAAGCGATCAGGCTGTCCTGCTGAGCCCGAATTTGTTTGAGCTTTTCCAGGGTTGCGGGCTTGTCCATCGTAATGCTGTCACTCTGCAAGATGCCAATATCCAGAGCCCGAGGCCGATGGATAAAGTCGGTTTGAATATAGGATTCCAGTAACCAGTAGGGCGCAGTCGTTGTCAGGATGATCGTGATATCAGGGCGGAGCCGCTTGATTTCTGCGACAATAGACGCAGAACGAGTTGCGTGCCCAAACCCATGATTGGTAACGGCAACGTAGAGGATTGGATAGGGCATAGAAGGTTTAATCGGGGTTTACCCGCATCAGCAACTGACCGTATTCGACAGGTTCGCCGTTTTGCACCAGAATTTCAACGATTTCCCCAGAAACTTCTGACTCCAGTTCGTTCATCAGCTTCATGGCTTCAATGATGCAGACAGTTTGCCCTTTGCGGATGCGATCGCCCACTTCTACAAACGGCGGTTCATCAGGCGCGGGCGCACGGTAGAAGGTACCCACCATGGGAGAAACCACCTCCAGCATCCGGCGATTGCTCGGTGGCGGCGAGGAGGTAGGCAAGGTGGGAGCTACTTCAGGAACAGCCTTTGCCGACGGTGCCGGAGTACTGGCAGCGGGAGCTGGCAAAGGAGCAGCGGTGATGCTGCCAGAAGAAGCCAGATCCCCAGCCTGGACTCCCCTCCGCACGGTCAACTCAAAATCGGTACTTTTCAGCGTGAGTTCCGCAATATCGGTCTGACCAATCGCTGCCAGTAGTTCGCGGAGTTCGTTCAAATCCAGTGGCACAGTCTTCGTAGCTCCCTTCAATCACACCAATTGTCCGTTATTTCGCTAGTTATTTGCCTGTTCTGGTAGAGGTCAGCAAGAACGACTCATCCCATCGGAGCCTGCCCATCGACTCATCCACCCATTCACCCCTAACCAGGACTGAAACCGGGCTGAGCTTAAAGCAAACCCTACTAGCTATTCTCGACCCAGATAGCTATCATTGCGGGTATCAATCTTGATTCGTTCCCCAACGGAGATGAATAAAGGAACCATCACCTGGGCTCCAGTTTCAACGATTGCTGGTTTGGTGCCGCCCGTTGCCGTATCTCCCTTGACTCCCGGATCGGTTTGAATCACTTCCAGTACAACTGAGTTGGGCAATTCAACCCCCATGATCTGATCATTCCAGCGCACCACGTTGACCTCCATCCCTTCTTTCAGGTACTTGACGCGATCGCCAATCTGACTCGCACTCAAATGCGACTCTTCATAGGATTCCATATCCATGAAGACGTAGTCTTCCCCGTCCTTATAGGTGTGCTGCATGGTGATTTTTTCTAGGTTTGCCTGGGGTACTGTTTCACCCGCCCGAAAAGTCCGCTCCAACACCTTGCCAGTCTTGACGTTTTCAAGCGTTGTGCGCACGAATGCTGAACCCTTTCCTGGCTTAACGTGGAGAAAATCCCTGACCCGCCAGACCTCCCCGTCTAGCTCGATACTGACGCCTGGCCGAAAATCATTACTGGAGATCATGAGTTCTTTGAAAATCGTTTGAGAAAATGCTTGGCACCCCATTTTACCCCCCAAAGGCTGACCAATACTAAGGAGTCGCCAGAGTCAGTTCTGATGTCTCCCCCTGTGGCAAGATAAGAGGTTAGGGCTGCTTTTGCGTGGGGCTCTTTCCTGGAAAAGGATTGCCTGCGCTATCCAGGTTGCCCGGATGAATGCCGTTCGAGCGATGGTTAAATATGCAATTCAAAAATTTTGACCGCATTCAGTCTTGGCTAAGAACCGCAGTCACTCTTGTTTTGCTGGTGGTTCTATCTCTGGGGCTTAGTGCGGCGGCCAAACGAACCAGCACTATGCCTGCTGGAAATGCAATCACCGATGGTAGGGCCCTGCTGCGCAATGCATTGCCTATCGATAACCCTACCGTGCGTGAGCTGCAAAAAGATCTGGAAGATATTTCAGAGCAACTCCGTGCTCAGCGACGTTGGAGTGCGGTTTCAAGCGATATCAAAAAAGCCTCCAGGATTTTGAGCGATCACGAAGCGGCCTTGCTGGCTAGTGTTCCTGATGACCGGAAACCCGAAGCTGAACGTTTGATTACCGAATTAAAAGAAGCCCTCCCCCAGCTTCAGGCTGCTGGGGAAGCAAAAGACCGGGAAAAAGTATTGACTGAACGAATCAACCTATTGAATCTGGTAGGGCAACTTGAAGAACTAATGGTTCAGAAGTTTCCCTACGAGGTGCCAGAGGAATATAGCCATTTGCCCCAGCTGAAAGGACGCGCCACCATCGAATTTGTCACCAACAAAGGCAGGATGGTGGCCGTGGTGGATGGCTACAGTGCTCCAGTGACGGCTGGTAACTTTGTTGACCTGGTACAGCGAGGTTTCTACAATGGCCTTCCCTTTACTCGCCAGGAAGATTCCTACGTTCTGCAAGTCGGTGACCCACCCGGTCCCGAAGTTGGATTTATTGATCCAAAAACGAAAAAGTATCGGGCCATTCCTCTAGAAATTTTGGTACAGGGAGATGAGGCTCCTACCTACGGAGTAACCCTGGAAGATGTCGGACGATATAAGGATCTGCCCGTACTCCCTTTTTCTGCCTATGGGGCTCTGGCAATGGCTCGCCCTGCGGAAGATCCCAACGGAGGCTCTTCCCAATTCTTCTTCTTCTTATTTGAACCGGAGTTAACTCCAGCAGGCTTGAACTTGCTCGATGGGCGCTATTCTGTATTTGGCTTCGTAGTCGAAGGCAAAGAAGTTTTAGGACAGCTAAAAGCGGGCGACAAGATTGAGTCAGCCAGAGTGATTAAAGGATTGGAGAATTTAGTCGAGCCCAATGTGGCGTAGGAATTAGGAGGTAGGTGCCAGGGAAGGAGAGGGGTGAAGGGAAAATTCAGAACTCAAGGTTAGAACTTAGAATTCAAAACTCAGAACTCAGAACTCATCTACCCCCCTCTCCTTGCCCCTCCCATCACTAACAACTCTGTTTATGGCTACGTTAAAATCCAGTTTTATCTGTATGCCATGGCTATTCTCGAATGGATCTTCATCGCTGGAGTTTGCTTGCTGGCCAGTTCAGCCCTGATCCGATCAATTAGCACTCATCAACAAAAGCAGCGGCTGGAAAGAGCCTTTTACTACTTATTGGAAGCAGAGAATGGCTGCCTCTCTCTGATTCAGCTGGCAGTAGAAGCTAAGGTGGATGCAGAAACCACCAAACAATTTCTCGATACTCAGGTGAAATACTTTGGAGCAGAGATTGAAGTAGACGCCGATGGAGATACCTTCTACCGATTTCCAAAACTTCGTAGAACCCCTCTGAGTGAAAAGCCAGGGGATGAGTGGTGAGAGATGGTTTGCTGGTTCGAGACGTGGGAGAGCAGGGACTCCTTAAGCGCTTGCAGTCTTTTTGTCCAGCAGAACTGGTGGGAGATGATGGGGCGGTACTGACGCCATCACCGGGGCGATCGCTCGTTGTCACATCCGACCTGTTGGTGGATGGAGTTCACTTCAGTGACCAAACCACCCAGCCGGAGGATGCTGGTTGGCGAGCGGCAGCGGCTAACTTATCAGATCTCGCAGCAATGGGAGCTTCACCCCTGGGCATTACGGTTGGACTGGCGGTTTTGGGAACCGTCCCCGTTACCTGGGTAGAACGGCTTTACCAGGGCATGGTGGACTGTTTACAACTTTACGGAACGGCCATTGTCGGAGGGGACGTGGTGCGATCGCCCGTCACCACAATCGCGATTACGGCCTTTGGAGAAGCCGAGCCTACCCATATCATTCGTCGGTCCGCCGCCAGACCCGGCGATGCCATCCTGGTTACGGGCATTCACGGTGCCTCCCGTGCTGGCCTGGAGCTTCTGCTGCACCCCGAATCTGGGCAGGAACTGGAGCCTGGCGATCGCGCCGCCCTGATCCAGGCTCACCAGCGTCCCAATCCCCGGTTGGATGTGCTGCCGCTCCTGTGGCAGGTTTGGGCAGCAGAGGGAAAGAGCCAACCTACCCTCCCTACCTCTCACTTCCCTGCGCTCCACCTTGCCGGGATGGACAGCAGCGATGGTCTGGCGGATGCGATCGTTCAAATCTGTACTGCCAGTGGAGTCGGTGCCAGAGTAGAACGCAGTCAAATTCCGCTTCCACCTGCGCTGGTAGCGTGGGTAGGGTCAGAAAAGGCCCTGGACTGGGCCCTATACGGTGGGGAAGATTTTGAACTGGTGCTTTGTCTGCCTTTAGAGATGGCTCAACGGTTGGTGAACACGCTAACAGGAGCGGCCATTGTTGGAGTCATCACTGCTGAACCTGGAATTGTTCTGGTTGATGCTGACAAAAGTCATCCAGAGGTACCATTGACACTTGAACGGGGATTTCAGCATTTTGAAAGTACCTTTGAACGCTAGACTTTAGACAGTTGAGGTTCGTTCGCTATCCACGCGATAGGTTTATCCCATGAAGAGGCGGATACCCCGGCTCATTGTTGTATTTCTGGGGCTACTGCTGGTAGCCTGGCTGGGTTGCCGCTTGATTGGGGAGATCCTGTGGTTTCAGGAATTAGGCTATCTTTCCGCTTACTGGCTGCGGCTCCAGTCGAAGGTAGTGATCTGGGCGATCGCCAGTTCAGCCAGTCTTTTCTTTTTACTGAGCAACCTGAACCTGGCCCAGCAGTTGAAGCATCGTAGGCTGCAGATCTCGGCCAGCCAGAGGGCAGGAAAAGTTTCTGACCGAATCAGGGAAACAGGTGTCTGGAACTTTCAACGCAGACCATCAGCAAAATCCTCAGTTGACTTCTCACCGCCCACATCTTACTTTCTTTCCCTTCCGTTTCGGTGGCTGCTTCCCCTGGCTCTGGGATTGAGCTTGTTTTTAGGTCTCCTCACCCTCCACTACAGTCAGGTGGTGTGGAAGTTGTGGTTGCTGCCACTGGAGCAGCCGGGGACGCTGCCTTCCATCCCAGACCGTTTCCGACCCGAAGCAGTCTGGGAAATGATTCGGAATTTAATCTTTCCGAGCGATTTCCCGTTCATTCCCTTTTTGGGCATGGGGCTGTTGATTTTGGGTGCGATCGCCCTGTTGATTTACCCCAGCATCCTGCTCAGGGTGATTGCTGTGACCCTGAGTGTTGCCCTGGGTGCGGTACTGTCCGCTAACTGGGGCAAGATTTTGCAGTTCTTCCATCCCACCTCCTTTAACCAGACAGATCCCCTGTTCTCAAGAGATATCAGCTTTTACATTTTTTCTCTGCCGTTTTGGATACTGCTGGAATTTTGGCTGGCGGGGCTGCTGCTTTACGGATTAGCCGCCGTCACGCTGACTTACCTGCTGTCGGGGGATAGCCTCAGCCAGGGACGTTTTATCGGATTTTCACCTGTGCAGCGGCGGCACCTGTGCGGCCTGGGAGGGGGCTTGATGCTGGTGGTGGCTTTGAGCTACTGGGTAAGCCGCTATGAACTGCTTTACTCACCCCGGGGAGTTGTTTACGGAGCCAGCTATACGGATGTGAGAGTAGTGCTGCCAGCCTATATGATATTGAGTTTGCTGGCGGTGGCGATCGCTCTTTTCCTTTTCTGGCAGGCATTCTGGGGCGTCCCTAAAAATGGAAGCAAGGTTGCTGCCAATGGCTTCCGGCTCACGGGTACGCAGAAGGTTCGCCCTTATACGCTAGTTTTGCTCTGCGGCTATGCAGCACTGGTGGTGATCGCTGGTTCCCTCGTGCCTGATATCGTTCAGCGTATAATAGTGCAACCCAACGAACTGGCACAGGAGAGGCCCTTCATTCAGCACAACATTGCCTTCACCAGAGAAGCTTTTGACCTGGAAAGTATTGACGTTCAAACCTTTAATCCCCAGGGCACGCTTACTTACACTGCTCTGCAAGAGAATGACCTCACAGTTCGCAACATTCGCCTGTGGGACACGCGTCCCCTGTTGCAAACGAACCGTCAACTCCAGCAAATTCGTCTTTACTATCGCTTCTACGATGCTGATATTGATCGATACGCTTTCGACAGCAAAGAAGCGATCGCTCCCTCCCTGGCTTCTCCGATTCCCTCTGAAAACCAGCAGGTTTTGATCTCTGCCCGTGAACTGGACTATAGTGCGGTTCCGCAAATTGCCCAAACCTGGGTTAACGAACACCTGGTTTACACCCACGGTTATGGCTTTACCCTGAGTCCCGTTAACCAGGTGGCAGAAGGTGGGTTACCCTACTACTTTGTCAAAGATATTGGAACAGGGGCAGGAACCGCCGATGCCGGAGCATTGAATACTTCCAGTCCACTCATTCGCGAGCGAATTCCTATTTACCACCCCCGCATCTACTACGGCGAGTTGACCAATACTTACATCATGACGGGGACGCGGGTACAGGAACTGGACTACCCCAGCGGCAACGAAAATGTTTATAACGTCTATGACGGTTCAGGGGGGGTGAATATCGGGCCACTCTGGCGGCGCTGGCTGTTTGCTGTCTACTTAAAGGATTGGCAGATGGTTCTAACTAATAACTTTACGCCCCAGACTAAACTGCTATTCCGCCGTAACATTAATCAGCGCATCCGGGCGATCGCTCCTTTTCTAACCTATGACCGGGATCCCTATCTCGTGGTGGCAGATGTGGAAGGCACCTGGGAAAAAGGACAGGAAAAACGGACGAATTCAAAAGCCCCCGGTTCCATAACCCCCAACTACCTTTACTGGATCGTCGATGCCTACACATCAAGCGATCGCTATCCCTACTCCGATCCCACCCAGGTTCCTGGTGTTAGCTCGTTTAACTACATCCGCAACTCGGTCAAGGTTGTCATTGATGCCTACAACGGTTCGGTCAATTTCTATGTAGCAGATCCCAGAGATCCGATTATTCAAACCTGGTCAGCCATCTTCCCCAATCTGTTTAAGCCATTGGATGATATGCCAGCCGTTTTACGGAGTCATATTCGTTACCCAATTGACCTTTTTACAGCCCAGTCTGAACGGTTGATGACCTATCACATGACCGATCCACAGGTTTTTTATAACCGGGAAGACCAGTGGCAGATACCCACTGAGATTTATGGCAATCAGCCACAATCGGTAGAACCCTATTACCTGATCATGAAACTGCCGTTTGAAGCAACGGAAGAGTTTATCCAGTTGCTTCCTTTCACACCGCGAGCCCGGACTAATCTGGCAGGATGGCTAGCTGCCCGCTCTGATGGAGAGAACTACGGTAAGTCCCTGCTCTATGTTTTTCCTAAAGAACAATTAGTTTTTGGAATTGAACAGATTGAAGCCCGGATCAATCAAGATCCGGTCATTTCGCAGCAAATTTCGCTATGGAACCGTCAGGGGTCTCAGGCAATTCAAGGGAATCTGCTGGTGATCCCCATTAACCAATCGCTACTTTATGTGGAGCCCCTGTACCTGGAAGCCACTCAAAATAGTTTGCCAACTCTGGCACGGGTTATTGTTGCCTACGAAAATCGAATCGTTATGGCCGAAACCCTGGAGCAATCCCTGCGAGCCATCTTTGATCCAGCTCAGCCTACCACTCCTGCCATCGTGCGTCCGGTAGAGCAGTTAGATGAGAACTGAGGAAGGATAGGGGGAGGGGTGGCAGAGGGGCTAGGGGCTAGAGATTAGGGGCTACACTCATCCACTCATCTGTCCGTCCACTTATCCACTCCTTTCCCCCTCTGGCTCCTGATTTCTGATTCCTGCTATCTCTGCAAACCATTGCTCCAGGCGATCGCCCATCGCTGCCAGGGAGTATTCAGCTTCCGCTTGCTGGCGGCAGACATAGCGGTCGATCTGGTCAAGCCGGGCGATTGCCTGCACCAGTCCATCAACGCTATCCGGTTCTACCAGCCAGCCAGTTTTGCCATCGGTAATGATTTCGGCAGGGCCGCCTCTTCGGTAGGCGATGACGGGAACTCCGCAGGCGATCGCTTCTATCGCCACATTGCCAAACGCTTCTACCCAGCGCGGTGTCATCAGCAACGCCCGACATTTCCCCAGTTCCTGTTGCAATTCCTGGGTAGGCAAAAATCCCTCATAGCGAACAGGCCCATTGGGAAACTGATCGCAGATAGCGTGCCAGTAGGGGACATCTTGCAAAACTCCCCAGATTTTGAGCAGCACTCCCGTTTTTTGGGCCGCTGCGACTGCATCCTCCAACCCCTTTTCCGGTGCGATTCGCCCCACCCAGCCCAGGTAATCGGCAGGCTCAGGACAGAACTGATAAAGGGAGAGATCCAACCCGTTACCAATAGGACGGCAACGCTCTGAAAACGGAAAGGTATCTGCCTGAGCCTGGGTGTGAACAGCAATGGTATCGGGAAATTGAAGGGCGACTTGCCCAATGATCCGATCCATCGCATTGGTAAGCGACCCCATACTGACCAGGTGGGCAATGGGACGCTGGAAAAATGGGGTCAGGTAAAAGGGGAGCCAATCGTAGGCAAAGTTCAGCAGCAAATCATACTCATCCTGTACCTGGCGAGCATAGTTCCACATATTCGCCAGGACTGGATCGGGCGGCAGAGTAATCCAGGCATCTCGCCCCTCGCTTTGGACTGTGGTCTGTAACTCACCGGGAATTTCCACCAGCGAAAAAGACGGGCAAACCGAACCTACAGGAGCCACAATCTTTACCCCATGACCCCGCTCAGATAAAGCTTTGGCAATGTTATGGAGGGTCAGTTCCACACCACCGCCCAGACCGGAACCCAATGGCCCAACGGGGGTTGATAGCAAGAGGAGATTCAACGGATGGTTAAGGACAGGCACACTTAAACCAAACTATTCCGGTAAACCAAACTATTCCGGCTCAGCCACACGTACAGGCAGCTTGGGAAAATTCACAACAGAAGATTCTGCCTGGGGTAAATGGTTTGCTTCTGAGGCTGGCCTTTTCTGAAGCTGACTAATTTTCTCAGAAATAACATCCCGCTGATTGATCAAATAAATGCTGACCAGAGTCAAACCCACGCCAATCCACTGGATGGGGCTTAACATTTCACTCAGAAAGAGATTGCCAAACATAAGGGCAAAAACAGGCGTGAGAAAAGTGAGGGAACTGAGGCTGGTAAGACTTCCACTGGCTGCAAAGTAGAAGAACAGACCGTAGGCAATCGCACTGCCAAACACAGTGGAATAGCCCATTGCCGCCCAATTTGAAAGATTTAGATGAACAATTTGTGCTGTTTCAAACTGAGAAGAAAGGGCAAACAGCGGCAGCCCCCCCAGGATCATGTGCCAGCCTGTAGCCGTTACCGGATCGGCATGATGGCTGACATACCGCATTACCACCGTACCAACCGCCATTGACAGAGCCGCCAGTAGCATCAACCATTGCCCGTTCTGGAACAGGTCACTCAGCAAATGGACTCCCTCCTGCCAGCCTTCGGGAAGGGAGTGGTTCTGTAGAACAGCCAGAATCCACTCATCGGGCAATCCCAAGAGGCTGATTCCAGTCACCCCCAAAGCCAGCCCCAGCCAGCCCCACAACCCAATTTTTTCTCCAAACAACCAGAGGGCCATGAGCGCAACCGCCAGAGGTTGAGAGTCAATCATGACCGAACCGAGACCAGCTCCCGTTCTGACCAGACCCTCTGCCAGAAAGCCTTGAAATAGAGCACCATCGACCAGCGCAAACAAAGAAATCCACAGCCATGCCAGCCATCCCCTCGGCTGGGGCCTGCCCATTACCAGGCCAACTAGCAGCACCAGCAGTCCCGCAGGCACAAGACGAACCCCTGCCATGAATAGAGGAGTTGTATTGGGAATTACGCCCTTCATAGCAACCATTGCGGTTCCCCAGAAGAAGAAGGGGGCAATTAGAAGTAGTGGGAAAAAGGGCAATCTCTGTGTGGCAAGTTTTGAATCCATGAGGAAGCAACCTGGATAAATGGAGCGAGCAATGGTGCGATCGCTTTCTGAAATTGTACCCAATTTAAAGTTATGTTAAGTAGTCTAAATCACTATATTTTTCTGGTAACGCTATTTTGCGATCAATCAGCCAGGTTTTAGGGAGGGTGAAGTCTTTAAGAGCTGGTTTGAAAATAGCAGTCAGGAGCCAGGAACCAGAATCCAGAATTCCTTCCGCTTCTGACTCCCGATTGCCTGATTTCATCGGTGCTGCGCATGGGTTATTTTCAAGTCATGGAAGGCTGGGGGGCAATGCTTCCCGACAAAGTTGCCCTCTTGTCAGCAGGATAGAGCAAACTAGAAATGAGTAGGGTTCGACACAAATGTATTAGAACATCAGTTTAAAGGGCGTCAAAGGGGGGTGGGGACTTCGCTCTCAATCAGGCATTCTACCTCTGCCCCCTGCCCTGGTCTGAGTGTGTACTCTTCTATCCCCAGCCCTCACTAACAATCAACAACTAACAACCAACAGTTAACAACTGACTATTACTCCTCCCCCCTTCACTCACAACTAACAACTCTCCTATGGTTTGGTTTCTCAAGTCTCGCGCTCGTAAACAAATTGCTCGCATTGAAATTACAGGAGCGATCGCCGGCTCAACCCGTAAGCGCGTTCTAGAATCCTTGAAGCTGGTTGAAGAACGCAAATTTCCGGCTCTGCTGGTGCGGATCGACAGTCCTGGTGGTACAGTTGGTGATTCCCAGGAAATTTATACTGCCCTCAAGCGGCTCCAGGATAAAACGAAAGTCGTTGCCAGCTTTGGCAATATCTCCGCCTCCGGTGGAGTCTACGTTGGTATGGGCGCTCCCTACATCATGGCCAATCCTGGCACCATCACAGGCAGTATTGGCGTCATCCTGCGCGGCAACAACCTGGAACGGCTGCTGGAGAAAATCGGGGTTTCGTTCAAGGTGATTAAATCCGGCCCCTACAAAGACATTCTGGCCTTTGACCGGGAACTCACCGACCCGGAAAAAGATATTCTGCAAGAGTTGATTGACATCAGTTATCAACAGTTTGTGCAAACCGTTGCCGAAGCCCGAAAACTGGCTGTTGAAACGGTCCACAGCTTTGCTGATGGGCGCATCTTTACCGGGCAACAAGCCCTGGAACTGGGAATTGTAGATCGTCTCGGCACTGAGGAGGATGCCCGTCGCTGGGCCGCAGAACTGGCTGGGTTAGATCCTGAAAAAACTCGGTGCATCACTCTGGGAGAGCGCAAGTCCATTGTCAATCGGGTGTTTTCCAGTAAGCAGAGCGCTTTTAGCCAATTAACGGTGCTATCAGGAGTGGCCGCCGGAATGGAATGGTTGGAATTTGAGCTGGAAACCAATGGACTTCCCCTCTGGCTTTACCGACCTTGAATGACTACTGCTATAAACCCCTCGATTCCCCTGACTCGCTTATTTTCACTTGTGGGCTGTATGCCGTTTATGATGGCTACTTATCAAGTTAGCTAGCATTGGAGCAAATTTTCGGTAAGATGGCGGCGTTCCTGCTGACGATAGACCGTTTTTCAGCCAAGATTGAGATCAGAAAGTTGTGAGATTTATTAGCGGAGGATTGGGCGTGGGTTGGCGAGTTCGAGCTATTCGAGGAGCAACAACTGTCTCAGAAAATTCTGTAGAGGCAATCAGGGAAGCTGTCCATGAATTGCTGGATGAATTAGAAGCTCGAAATAACCTCGATACCAATGAAATTGTGAGTGCTACATTTTCGGTCACTCGTGACCTAGATGCGACCTTTCCAGCAACCATCGCTCGTGAGCGTCCCAACTGGTCAAATGTGCCTCTGTTTGATGTGCAACAGATGCACGTGGAAGGGAGCTTGCCCCGCTGCATCCGTTTTTTGATCCACTTCAACACTCCCGATCCGGACGTTGAGGTTTATCATCCTTACCTGCGCCAGGCTCGGAGCCTTCGTCCCGATTGGACGCTGGCTCAAGCCGCATTGGCGAAAAAATCGATAATGTAATCCGCTGCGCGACTATGCCCCACCTGGCCCAGATTTCTATTTTTCCGATTAAGTCGCTGGATGGAGTGCGGGTTCAGGCAGCAACTGTACTGAAGAGTGGGGCACTTAAGGGCGATCGCGAATTCGTCATAATCGACACTCAGGGCAATTTTGTGAATGGTAAGCGCAATGCCAATGTTCATCGCCTGCGCTCTACGTTTGATCTGGTAGCCCGCACGGTCTCCCTTCGGGTTGAAGGCACTTCTGAGACTGAAACTTTTCATCTGGAGGGCGATCGTGCTGCTCTGGAAACCTGGTTGAGTGAGTATTTTGGCTTTCCAGTCCAATTGCTGCAAAACCTGGAAATGGGTTTTCCCGACGACACCCTCTCACCCGGCCCAACCGTCATCAGCACAGCAACCCTGCAAACCGTAGCCGATTGGTTTCCAGGCTTAAGCTTAGAAGACACCCGGCGGCGCTTTCGAACAAATCTTGAAATTGCTGATACTGAACCTTTCTGGGAAGATCGCCTGTTTGATGAGGTAGATAGCCCCCTTCCATTTCAAATTGGAGCCGTTCAGTTGGAAGGAATCAACCCCTGTCAACGCTGCGTGGTCATCACACGAGACGCGCTCACAGGCCAGACCTACCCTGGCTTTCAGAAGATCTTTACCTCCAGACGCAAAGAAACCCTTCCAGCCTGGACAAATCCCACTCGATTTAACCATTTCTATCGACTGGCGGTGAACACAGTCATTCCCCCCTCCCAGGCAGGCAAGGTTGTGAAAACCGGGGACTCAGTTCTATAGCAGGTGATGAGAGTAGAGCTTTAGAGAACTTTGCCAGATCCCTTGCAAAAGATTCATGGACCCTGTATAGTACATGTGTACTGATGGGGACAATCGAGAACGACCCAAAACTCACCGCCAGGAATCAGTATAAGCGAGGAATCTATGACAACCGCTACCCGACAGGCGAGAGCTAAAAAAGAATCTGCCAATTCTCTTACTAGTCGCATCCTGGCCCTGGATGCGGGTAACTACGACCTCAAATTTTGGGATGGGGTGGGGCACCCGAAAGCCATTCGCTCCGTCCGGTTTCAACTTCCCCAGGGACGGGACTCCGTCCGCTACTCCGAAGCGTCTCCTCTGGTTGAACTGCCCGATGGTACTCGCTTTCACTTTGGTGGGCAGGCCTACAAATACCGTCGGCAGCAGCAAACCGTGATTGAAAACAAAGTTGAACTGTCACGACTCCACCTCTATGCCTGCCTCGAACCCTGGGATAACACCACCGAATTTACCCTCAGCGTTTATGCCTCAACCCCAGACCCGGTCAAAAGCGAAGATGCCATTCGACAGCAGCTTTTAGGAATGCACGAATTCAAACGCAACGGTATCGATTATCGGGTTTTGGTTGAACGGGTTGAAGTTGAGCGGGAAGGAATGGGGGCTTACCACTATGCCCGACGGATGGGGCTGATTCCCGAGAGTGGTTACACGATTGTAGTGGACATTGGAGGGGGTACCTGGTTGACCCGTCTGGTGGATGCCGAAGGTGAAGTCATCGACGAAAACGTGATGGATCGAGGCGGCACCTACGAACTGGCAACCTCCATCAGTTTCGATCGCCGTCTGACTGATGCTCTTGGGACTTCGGCAGACCCCAGCATTGTTATGGATGGTTTTCGAGCCGGGCACGTCTATGCCGATACTGGCCTGTCCTGGTTGCCCTGGCTGGAAGAACACCTCGATCCCTGGTTTAAAGGCATCTTTCAAACGGTACGAGCCCAGTACACTCCCTATATGGCACGGGTAACCCGTTTCCTGGTTACAGGCGGTGGTTCTCACCTGATCTCGGAGCGACTGCAAGGGCGCAAACTGTTCGCAGTTATGGGTGACCCCCAATTTGCCAATGTGCGGGGTTTGTTTCCCATTCTCAACGGAGCACAGTTAAGTTTTTGAATGGAGTATCGCAATGTATGACAACAAAGTAAGGCTCAGCCGAGACGTGTTGGAGAAGGCCAGCCTGATTGCTGCAGAGTGGGGCCTGAAAAATCCACGAGCCGCAGTGGAGGCTGTCTTCCGTCGATATGCAGATGAGTACCTGAGTGGACCACGTCGGGTAGTTGAGGAAACAGCAAACTGGGGCATCCAAACCCCGATCGCAGCAGTCGAAGCATCTACTTCGATTAGATGCGAAGCGCTGGATGCGTTAGACGAACTTCTTGGGCTTTGACTTCTGCGATCTCAATTCAACCTTCGTAGGGACGTTCCATAGACGTTCCATAAAAGGTTCCTACGAAGGCTCCACTTACTAAGCAAAATTTTTGGAGGAGTGATATAGATATCCTCCCTCTGATTACGGTAGAATTGTATTTCTGTGGGTAAGAGTTGAGCAACACAGGAAGAAGTATGGCGAAGCGTGTGCAGTTAGTTCTTAATAGAGACGTCAGCAAATTGGGCCGGGCAGGAGATTTGGTGGATGTTGCTCCGGGCTATGCCCGTAACTATTTAATTCCCCAGGGATTGGCGGTGCAGGCTAACCCTGGCATTTTAAAGCAAGTTGAACGGCGCAAAGAGCTGGAACGGCAGCGCCTCCTGGAAGAAAAACAGCAGGCGGAAACCCTCAAACAAGCCCTGGAAACAGTGGGGCGGTTCACAATTGCCAAGCAGGCTGGCGAGAAGGATGCTATCTTTGGTACGGTTACTAACCAGGATGTGGCAACGGCTATTCGGGAAGCTACGAAGCAGGAAATTGACCGCCGCGGAATTACTGTGCCCGATATTCATAAGCTGGGTTCTTACAGAGTCGAGATCAAGTTGCACCCAGAGGTGACAGCGACAGTAGAGATCCAGGTAGTACCTGCGAAAGCCAGCGAGTAGCTGTAGGTCGCTGGTTGCCTGCTATAGCTTACTTGCTAAAGTTTATAAAATACCCTCGGTAAGTTCTCGTTACTGGGGGTATTTTAATGCGATTGTCACCACACCACTCCCCTCTGTCCTGGCCAGAACGTGTAAGGCTATAGTCTGCCAGCGGTTGGACTTGCGGATTGTCAGTAAATCTGGTTACTGTAGTACAAAGGTACGAATAGACAAATCAAGCTTTTGGGAGAAAGAACCTATACTACCTACACCAGGTTTAGTGCTTAAATTTTAAGCTTCAACTAAAAGCCCTAGATATAGTGTAGGATTGTACGGCTTGGCTTTATCAGGGGCCGAGTAGAAACCTCAGGTTTGGCAGTTGCCAGAAGAATCAGGAGAATGGTTCAGGAACTTAATTTTCAGGCCTACAGCGATCGCCTGCCCCCCCAGAATATTGAGGCAGAGGAAGCGATTTTGGGTGGTATCTTGTTAGATCCGGAGGCCATTAACCGGGTTGCTGACTTACTGCGCCCAGAGGCGTTTTATCTAAGTGCCCATCAGGAAATTTATCGAGCAGCGCTGGTTTTACAGAGTCAGGGAAACCCCACTGACCTGATGAGTATGACTTCCTGGCTGCGCGATCGGGGGATGCTGGAGAAGGTCGGTGGACAAGGTAAGCTGGTACAACTGGTTGACCGTACTGTAAGTGCCGTCAACATTGATCAGTACGCGGCGCTGGTGACAGACAAGTACATGCGCCGCAAGCTCATTCGAGCAGGTAACGAAATTGCTCACCTGGGACATGACTCTTCCACTGACTTAGAGCATGTCCTGGATGAAGCGGAGCAGAAGATTTTTAGCATCACCCAGGAGCGCCCTCAACAGGGTTTAATGGCAACGGCTGATATCCTGACTCATACCTTTACTGACATCGAAAGCCGTTCGTTGGGAATGGTGCTACCAGGGTTATCCTGTGGCTTCTATGACCTGGATGCAATGACTCAAGGGTTTCAGCGTTCAGACCTGATCATCGTGGCGGGTCGTCCATCGATGGGGAAAACGAGTTTCGTCCTCAACATAGCTCGCAATATCGCTGCTTTCCATAAACTGCCTGTTGCCGTGTTCAGCCTGGAAATGTCAAAGGAGCAACTGGTACAGCGGCTGCTGGCTAGCGAAGTTCGGATTGAGAGCGGGCGACTGCGGGCAGGGCGAATCAGCCAGAATGAGTGGGAACCTTTGGGGCATGCTATCAGTACCCTTTCCCAATTGCCAATTTTTATCGATGACACACCCAGTATCAGCATTACCGAAATGCGCTCAAAAGCACGACGGCTTCAGGCCGAGCAGGGAGGTGCCCTGGGTCTAGTTATACTGGACTACTTACAGTTGATGGAAGGGGGCGGAGACAACCGGGTCCAGGAGCTATCGAAGGTGACACGGGCGCTCAAGAGTCTGGCACGGGAGCTGAGTGTTCCGGTGATAGCACTGTCGCAATTAAGCCGTAGTGTGGAGTCACGCACCAACAAGCGCCCAATGATGTCGGATTTACGAGAGTCAGGAGCGATTGAACAGGATGCAGACCTGATTATGATGCTTTACCGGGATGAGTACTACAACCCCGACACCCCCGATCGCGGCATCGCAGAAGTGATCATCTCCAAACATCGCAATGGGCCGACGGGAACGGTCAAACTCTTGTTTGAGTCTCAATTTACCCAGTTTCGCAACCTGGCAACCCCAAATCGAAATTACTGATTGTGAGTGGTTGAGCGGGGAGGGTGTTGGCAGCGATTGGCTTCATTTTCGTTCTGAGTCTGAATCAGGTTCTTGCGCCGCGGAGCGATCGCATCTCCGTAATTACCCTGATTTTTTTGGAAAAATCAAATTTTTTGTAAAGTTCTAAGAATTTTGTTAGTAGCTATGTACTTAGAGGGCATCATAGCAATGCCATTGTTGGGGTCATAGCAATGCCTGATACTGTTGGTAATACTTTTGCCACTGCAAAGACGATATTTCCTATTGCCAGTTCACAAACCTTTCAAGAATTTGTTGGGCTAGAAAATAGCGTTCTGGATGCGAGCGACTACTACCGATTCACGCTTACCAGAAGCAGCAGTTTTACCCTGGTTTTAGGGGGGCTCAGTGCAGACGCAAATGTTGAAGTCCTCAATAGTTCGGGAGCTGTTGTCGTTGCAGGCGGCGCTGCCCTCAGTTCCTTCAATTCAGGAACACTCCCTGAAGCGCTCAGCGCCGTCCTGGACGCAGGTACCTACTATATTCATGTTTCTCCGGGTCCTGCCACCAACCCATTAGACCCGCTCACGACCCCCAGCACTAACTACTCCCTCATCGTTACTGCAAACAGTAATGCCCGTTCAGATATTTTCTGGCGTAACTATGCAACGGGTGAAAACTCTGTCTGGTTCATGGAGGGGGCAAACTTGGCATCGTTTGCTTTTACAACCACAGCCCCTGATCTTGCCTGGACAGTTCAGGCAACGGGGGATATGGATGGCGATGGCGATGCTGACGTGGTTTGGCGCAACTACCGCACCGGAGAAAACAGCATCTGGCTCATGAATGGAGCCGCATTAACTTCAGCGGTCATTCTGCCGCCCAACGGGGATCTCAACTGGCAAATTAACGGAATTGCTGACCTCAATAAAGATGGCAAAAACGACCTTGTCTGGCGAAACTATGCCACTGGCCAAAATGTGGTCTGGTTTATGAACGGCCCGGTATTTACGGGTGGCTTCGCCGAACTTGAGTCCCTGCCCAACACCAACTTCCGTCTCCAGGGAACAGCCGATTTTAACAACGATGGCAACATCGACCTTTTATTCCGAGATTACACTCCCGGTGGCGGTGGCAATATCATCTGGCTGATGAACGGAACCGCGCGGGTGTCAACCGTCGAACTGCCCGCCGCACCAGACTTGAGATACCAGATTCAAGGCACGGGCGATTACAACTTCGACGGTAAACCCGACATCCTCTTCCGTAACGTTGCCACGGGTGAAAATGTTGTCTGGTTCTTAAATGGCACAACCTTTGCCGGATTCACCAATATTGTCTCAGTCCTTGATCTAAATTACCAGGCAACGGCTCCTTTCATCCGTTACCTGCCGCCAACCCGAGTCGATCTCGCTGGCAATACTGGGGCCTCTGGTTTCTCTATCGGTCCATTGAATGGCAATGGTTTTTATCGAGACTCTATTGATAGTACTGATCCAGTCGATTTTTACCGCTTCTTCCTGGGTAGCCCCACTAGCCTGAATCTTTCCCTGACTGGTCTCAGCGGCACGAACTTAGATGGCGACCTGGATATTCAAATTCTTGACTCAATAGGCAATCCCGTTGTCATTGGTGGAAGTCCACTGCAATCAACTAATCCAGGGGGTGCACCAGAAAACATCTCGGCCAACCTCGATCCGGGTAACTACTTTATTCGGATTTTCCCCAAAACCAATGAGGCCAGTTTCTATGAGTTAAACATAGAGGCAAACAACCTGCCCGTTTTGGCAACTAAGAGCAATCTAACTTTGAGTGAGGGCGGCACGCAGACAATTGCCAGTACGCTGCTGCTTGTCACAGACGATAACAATTCTGCCGATCAAGTTACCTATACGCTGGTCGATCCGCCCGATCGCGGCAATCTCAGTTTGAGCGGTGCTGCCATCATCGCAGGTAGCACCTTTACTCAGGCCGATATCAATGCAGGTAGATTGTCCTACACCCAGGATGGCTCAGAAACTCTGATTGACAATTTCATCTTTAGCGTTTCCGATGGTGTAGGTGGAACCATTGGAAACACAACCTTCACCATTAATATCGTTCCGGTCAATGATCCGCCTATTTTGGTCAGCAATACGGTCCTTGCAGTTACTGAAGGACAGGCAACTGTTCTGACCAGCAATAGCTTGTTGGTCACCGACATTGAACAGCAACTGGCCTCGCAAATTGTCTACAGCCTCAATAGCCCGCCGGCCAATGGCAGCCTGGTGCTGAATGGAACAACCCTCTCGGCTGGCAGCACCTTTACCCAGGCTGATATCAATAGCAGTACGCGGTTGCGGTATAGTCACAACGGTAGCGAGACAACTAACGACACCTTTGTATTTACGGTCTCAGATGGTGCCGGAGGCACCCTGACTCCGCCGCTGACCACCTTCAGTATCAATGTCGCTCCGGTGAATGATGCCCCTGTTCTGACAACGAATCTGGGGCTGACGGTGAGCCAGGACGCGACTGCCAGGATTACCTCAACCTTACTGACGGCCACGGATGCCGAATTTCTGACCCTGCCGGATCAGGTGGTCTACACTGTCGTCACCGGACCTGCCAGAGGTACTCTCTATCGTGATGGTACCCAAACCAACACTTTCACCCAGGCTGATATCAACAACGGCACCGTTTCCTACGACCACGATGGCAGCAATACCAATAGTGACAGCTTTACCTTTACGGTAACCGATGGGGTTAATACCATTCCTGCTGGAAGCCCTGCCACTTTCAATATCACAGTCAACCGAACCAACTTTGTCCCAGTCCTGGCAACAAATGCTGGACTGAACGTGACTGAAGGTACCACGGCTGTAATTGGTAACACCTTGCTGCGCATTACAGACCAGGACAACCCGCCACCCCAGCTCGTTTATACTCTCCTCAGTACGCCAACTCGTGGTACTCTCAATCGGTTTGGCACACCTTTAAGCGTGGGTCAAACCTTTACCCAGGACGATATCGATAACCTGGGTCGAATTACCTATCAACATAATGGTTCTGAATCGCCGCTGACAGACAGCTTTACCTTTACAGCATCAGACGGCTCTAGCAGTGCGATTCCAACGGCCACCTTCAGCATCACGGTGACTCCAGCCAATGATGCCCCTGTGCTGGCGACGAATACCGGAGCCTCTCTGTCAGAAGGCGGCACATTCTTGATTAGCAATAGCGTTTTGCAAATTACTGACAATGACAATCCGCCTCCGGCCAGCCTGGTGTACTCGGTTACTTCTGCACCCACCAACGGTACCCTGTTTCTGGGTATAAATCCCGTGACAACCTTTACTCAGGCGGATGTGAACAGTGGTCAACTGCGGTACTCCCACAATGGGGGTGAGTCGGTTTCTGATACCTTCAGCTTTACGATTACGGATGGAGTGATTGGGGCACCGCTGGGCCCGAATGTCTTTAATATTGCGATCGCTCCCGTCAACGATGCCCCTAGAGTTTCCCTTAATACCGGGTTGACCCTCTCCGAAGGGACTTCTTCAACCATCAGCGATACCGCGCTGTTGGTGACTGACCCCGATGGCCCCAGCCCTGTCACTTACACCATTAACAGTCTGCCTACACGAGGGACTTTACTCTTGGGAAGCACGCCGTTAACCGGTGGGCAAACCTTTACGCAGGGTGACATTGCGAATGGACAGCTTTCCTACATTCACGATGACAGCGAAACGACGAGCGATCGCTTCACCTTTACCGCCTCCGATGGCACCGCAACGGGCATCCTGTCGCTGACGACCTTCAGCATCAATGTAACACCCGTTAATGATGCACCCGTATTGGTTAACAACGGTGGAGTCAGTTTGCTGGAAGGCGGATTGGTTCAAATTAGCAATGGCTCTCTGCTCGCTACAGATAACGACAACCCGCTACCAGCCAGCCTGGTTTACTCCGTCACCTCGGCTCCGACCAGTGGCACATTGCTGCTGGGTAGCAGCGTGGTCACCACGTTTACCCAGGCGGATATTAACAGTGGACAACTACGGTATTCCCATAACGGCAGTGAGACTGTTTCAGATAGTTTCAGCTTCACCCTTTCGGATGGGGTCATTTCCCCAGCGGTTGGACCCAATACCTTCAACATCACCATCACTCCGGTCAATGACCCACCCAGAGTTTCGCTGAATACAGGTCTGACTCTATCTGAAGGAGCTTCGTCTGCGATCGCCAGCACTGCTCTGTTGGTGACTGACCCCGATGGTCCGAATGATGTTACCTACACCCTCGGCGATCTTCCTGACCGCGGCACCCTGTTGTTGGGAACGACGCCATTAGCAGTCGGACAGACTTTTACTCAGGGAGACATTAACAGTGGGCAGCTTTCTTACCGTCATGACGGTAGCGAAACCACCAGCGATAGTTTTGCCTTCACCGCTTCCGATGGTTCGACGGGGAATCTTTCCCTGACCACATTTAACATTAGCGTCACTCCCGTCAACGATGCACCCGCACTAACATTGCCCGGGGCTCAAACTATGGATGAGGACACCCAGCTCACCTTCTCCAATGCCAACCGAATTCGGCTCAGCGATGCCGAAAATGACCCAATCACTGTGACGCTGACGGTTGCCAACGGCATCATTACCGTGAACTCCGGAGCTGGGGTCACCAACAATAATTCTTCCAGTGTGACGGTGACAGGCTCGGTTACGGCGGTTGAAACGGCCCTCGATAATCTGATCTACACTCCTGCCAGCGAATTCAGCGGTCCTGATGCTCTGGTTGTTTCAGCCAGTGACGGAACGAATACTACCAACGGTACGATCAATATTACGGTTGCGGCTGTCAATGATGGACCGACCCTAACGGTTCCAACGACCACTCTGCCTGCGATCGAAGATACACCACTGACCATCACCGGTATTGAAACCACCGATATTGATTCGGGTGGCAGCCCGGTGAGAGCCATTCTGTCTGCCCAAAATGGTACCCTGAGTCTGGCTTCAACGGCTGGAGTAACCTTTATTAGCAGCACCAACGGAGCTAGCAACCTGACGATTCAAGGGGCGATCGCCAGCGTCCGAAACGTCCTGTCAAACCTGGTCTATCGGGGCAACCCAGATTACAATGGCAGTGACACCATTACTATCACGGTGAACGACCAGGGTGCAACAGGTGCTCCTGGTGCTCAGAGCGTCACGCGCACTATCCCTGTCAATGTGCGTCCAGTGAATGACGCTCCGACCTTTACTGGCGGTCCGAACCAGGTGGTGAATGAGGATGCGGGAACCCAGACTGTCAACGGTTGGGCAACCAATATTTCCCGTGGTCCGGCGAATGAATCCAACCAGAGCCTCAGCTTCATTGTCAGCAACTCCAACCCTGACCTGTTCACAACCGCTGGGCAACCCACCATTGACCCGAACACGGGCAATTTGATTTACACCCCGGCTGACAATGCGTTTGGAACAGCAACGGTAACGGTTAGCTTGCAAGATAGCGGTGGAACCACCCTCGGCGGTGATGATACCTCGGATGACTACATCTTCACCATTACAGTTAACCCGGTGAACGATGCGCCGACCTTCACCCCCGGTTCCAACATTACGGTGGCCGAAGATGCTCCACCCCAGTCGGTACTGTGGGCAACGAACATCAGTCCGGGACCGGGTACACCTCTACCACCGAACGAGTCGAACCAGACGGTCAGCTTCATCGTGGCCAACAACAACCCATCCCTGTTTACCACCACTGGCCAACCCACGATCGCCCCGAACGGCACCCTTAGCTATGCCCTGGCCCAGGATGCTAACGGGATCGCCATTGTGACGGTCAGGCTGCGCGACAGCGGTGGCATCGATAACGGTGGGGTCAATACCTCACCCACTCAGACCTTCACGATCAACGTGACGGCCATCAACGACGCTCCAACCCTGACCCTGCCAGGTACGCAAGTGGTGGATGAAGATGCCACCATTGGCATCCCTGGTGTCAGCATTAACGATGTCGATGCTGGGAATGGTAATCTGCGGGTGACCCTGACGGCCTTAGGTCCCAGCGGAGCCGCAACAGGTGGCAACCTCGGCTTCAGCCCAACCGGAAGTGTGGTCGTCACTGGCAACAACAGCAATGGTGTCACCCTTACTGGCAGACTGGCAGATCTGAACGCTACGTTGAGTACGTTCAGCTATCAGGGCAAGCCCAATATCAATGGTCAGGATCAGATTCGGATCACCGTCAGCGATCAGGGCAATTCACCCAGTAATCCTCTCTCGGTCACCCAAACCCTGACCGTCAACATCAATCCGGTGAACGATGCTCCTGTTCTGAATATTACGCCCGGTGTTCGTACGGGGCCGGAGGATGGACTCATCACCCTATCCGGCATCTCAGTTACCGATGTGGATGCTGGGGAGTCCACACCCGGCAATCTGGAGGTAACGATATCAGTTCTCCAGGGAACGCTTACCGCTGGGACCGGCACTCCACCTGCAACTATCAGTGGAGCTGGCACATCTACCATCACCATCACGGGTACCCGCACATCGGTTAACTCGGCCTTGAGTACTCTCCGCTATCAGGGACTGCAAGACTATAACGGACCGGATGAAGCAACAATCACAGTCAATGACCTGGGGAACACCGGAATTGGTGGTGCATTAACCGATACCAAGACCCTCAGCATTAATGTCACGGCAGTTAATGACCCGCCCGTCTTCCTCTCACTTCCGACAGGGACAGTGCCCGTGGTCGAAGATACTGATCTGACATTTGATGGGGCCAGGGCGATCGTTGTGACCGATGTGGATTCTGGTACCAACCCCGTGCGGCTGACCCTATCTGTCAATAACGGAACGCTGAACCTGAATCCGGCTGGATTGACTACTATTAGTGGCTCGAACGGGACTGCCAGTGCCGTTTACGAAGGCACGATTGACGCGATCGCCGCTGCCCTCTCCAGCCTGGTTTACAGAGGCAACCCTAACTACTTCGGTTCCGACCGATTAACCGTTAGTCTCAATGACAATGGTTTCACAGGGGCCGCAACGGGTACACCCGTCACCCGTACCGTTGATATCAACGTCACAGCCTTCAATGACCCACCAGTTCTGGTTACTAACAACACCCTGACCCTGAACGAAGGAGCCAGCCAGGTGGTCAGCAATGGTTTGTTGAGAACCACTGATGTAGACAACACCACAGCGGAAATCGTCTACACCATCGGCGCAGCCGCCAGTAACGGAGTACTGACCAGAAGTGGAACAACCCTTTTGGCTGGTAACACCTTTACCCAAGCAGACATTGGGCAAAACCTGATCCGGTATATTCATAACGGCAGTGAAACCACCCTCGACAGCTTTACATTCACAGTGAACGATGGTGGCCCCCAGCCCACTACGGCTCAGTTCAATATCCGGGTCAACCCGATCAACGATAACCCCGTACTGGCAAGCCGTCAGACCTTATCAGTCACTGAGGGGCAGAGCGGCACCATTAGCAGTACCTTGCTGCAGGTCACCGATCCAGACAACACCGCATCCCAACTGCGGTACACCGTAACTAATCTGCCAACCAGCGGTAGTGTGCGGTTAAATGGCAGTAACTTGAGCGTGGGTCAAACCTTCACTCAAAATGATGTCAACCTCAACCGTGTCACTTACCGCCATAACGGTAGCGAAACTACCAGCGACAGCTTTACCTTCACAGTGAGCGATGGCGCTGGCGGCAATATTGGTTCAACCGTGTTCAACATTGGTGTTATTCCGGTCAACGATCCACCGCTGGTCGTTTCCAACGGACCGTTGACTATCTCTGAAGGAGCCATTACGACCATTACCCGGTCTACCTTACAGACCAGCGATCCGGAGAGCCAGCCGCTTACCTATACCCTAGTGGCACAACCTCTGTTTGGTACCCTCTTCCGGAGCGGTGTAGCTCTGGTTAATGGTCAAACCTTTACCCAGGCAGACATCGATACAGGCTTGATTTCTTACCAACACAACGGTAGCGAAACGCCTGAGAATAGGGATTCCTTCTTCTATTCAGTTACCGATGGAACCGCAACGCTGAATCGTATCCTCGAAATTAACGTCACGCCAACAAATGATGCGCCAGTTTTGCTAACGCCTAATCCGACGATCGAAGTTCCTGGTGATGTGGCATCGGTAACGGAGATTAGTTCAGGTGTGCTTCAGGTAACGGATGTGGATAATACACCCAGTCAGATTATCTATCAACTTGTTGCCGCCCCCAATGCCGCTTTTGGGCAACTGGAGTTGAATGGGACACCACTGATCAGTGGTCAAACCTTTACCCAGGCAGATATTGATGCCGGAAGGGTGGTTTATCGATCGCTCGGTGGCGGTTCCACAGATACCTTCCAGATCAGCATTTCAGATGGAGGTCCAGGCGGTACGCTACCCACGGAGTTCTTCACCATCATCTTCTCCTATCCGGAGGGCTGAGGCGTGCTTTAAGGGTACTGAGAACAGGGTGCTGAGAAGAGTGAATACTGAGTTCTCAGCACTCGGCACTGCTTAGCAAAATTCGAGGGCTTTAAAGCAGACTCAAAGATATTCTCCCTCTGTTCTCTATCGGGGTGCTGTGGGCGCATCAACTCCAGTCTCACCTTATCTTCCAGGATTCTATAGTTACCAGGCTCATGACGGGGCACAGGGGTTCCACCCTTGGCTAGGGGTTTCCCCCCACCCCCCTTAAAACCAATGTTCTAAGTAACCTGGCGACAGCTATAAAAGCTGAGGGGCCAAGTTCGGTAGAATAACCGTTCCTCAAGGTAGGGAGCCATGAAGATTCGCGAGCTATGTTTATTTGTGGTGTATGAGAAAAGGAGAAGAAACGGCGTATCCTGCTGGAAAAGGAAAAAGACCAGACGAGGATACACCATGAGTAACGACAATGTTATTGCATTTCAACCGACAGAAACAG
>JAIMBL010000257.1 GCA_023511615.1 Leptolyngbyaceae cyanobacterium HOT.MB2.61 | reverse complement strand
GGCTTCGCCCCCAGCCAGGGGTGAAACCCCTGCACCCCGTCCTAACGACAATGACTACCGCTATACCATTTTGGATTTTGGATTTTGAAATAGTCGCAGTAGCTGGTTTTGTCACCCAATGTGTTAAATTCTCAAATTTGAATTTGGTATAAGGTCGGTAGGTGTTGTTGAAAAGCAGTATGAATCGAAACGAAGTTTCGAGCATACAGCATCCATTTCATAATCGGATTCAGCAATGCCAGTCGGTAATGTTGGTTGAATGGGGATGGATTGCACTTTTCATCTCTGACACCTGAAACCTGGCATCTGCTATGGCAATTGAGCCGGAGGATTGGGAAATGGTTGCTTCCTCACCACGCTTTCCAGATATTCAGACCCATTGGGCAAAAACTTTTATTGAAGAACTGGCACAGCGTGGAATCGTGCGCGGTTTTGAGGATCAAACCTTTCGTCCAAATCGCGCTGTTACCAGAGCTGAGTTTGCGGCTTTACTGCAGGCGGCCTTTCCCCGGAGGGGTAGCCGTCCTTATGTGCCATTTATGGATGTGCCTGCCAATCATTGGGCACTCAAGGCTATTCGCTGGGCCTATGAAACGGGTTTCTTATCGGGCTATCCGGGGCGACAGTTCCGCCCAAATGAGTCGATTTCACGGGTGCAGGTGTTGGTGTCGCTTGTGAGTGGGCTTGGTTTTTCGTCATCGGGCCAGATTCCCCTCGCCACGTTGTATCAGGACAGTGCTCAGATTCCGAATTGGGCGACAGGGGCGATCGCGGCTGCCACCGAAGCCGGAATCGTAGTCAACTATCCTTCTCTACAACAGTTGAAACCCTTACAGGCGGCGACCCGTGCTGAAGTAGCGGCATTGATTTATCAATCCCTGGTGAGTTTGGAGCAAGCCCCTCCCGTTGCTTCCGATTACATTGTGCAGTGGATACGGACCGTGACGGTTGGGCATCGGCGAGAGTTTCGCGGGGTGTGGGTTGCCAGTGTCTGGAATGGAGACTTTCCCTCAAAACAAGGGCTTTCCAGTGAGCAACAGCAGGCAGAATTGGTGGCTATTCTGGATCAAATGCAGACCATGAACCTGAATGCGTTGATCTTGCAGGTCAGACCGGAGGGCGATGCGCTCTACGCCTCCCAGTTTGAGCCGTGGAGTCATTGGCTGACGGGAACGCAGGGTAAGGCACCAGGGTACGATCCACTGGAGTTTGCGATCGTCCAATGCCACCAGCGCAATATCGAGCTACATGCCTGGTTCAACCCTTACCGGGCCAGCACCTCTCAGCGAACGGTGAATGCCTCCCCTCATATCGCCATTACCAACCCGGAAGTCGTCTACCCCTGGGGTAACCAGCGCTGGATGGATCCGGGGGCCAAGATTGTCCAGGACCGGGCTTACAATGTCATCATCGATGTGCTGCGCCGTTACGATGTCGATGGCATTCATCTAGATGATTACTTCTATCCCTACCCGATCGCTGGCAAAACCTTTCCTGACGAGAACACCTATCAGGCTTACCGGGCCAGTGGTGGTACCCTCTCCCTGGCAGACTGGCGGCGAGAAAACGTCAACCAATTAATCCAGCGCCTTGCCACTCGCATTCGAGCAGAAAAACCCCATGTCAAATTTGGTATCAGTCCCTTTGGGATTTATCGTCCTGGTCAACCAGAACAGATTCGTGGGTTAGATGCCTACAGCCAGCTTTATGCCGACTCATTGAAATGGCTACAGCAGGGCTGGGTTGACTACCTGGCTCCTCAGCTATACTGGCGAATTGATCCTCCAGCTCAAAGTTACCCGGTGTTACTGAGATGGTGGGCGGACAATAACCCCAAACAGCGTCACCTCTACCCTGGCAATAACCTGGCCCAACTGGACGGGCGAAGCTGGGATCTAACCGAAATTGAACGACAGGTTGATATTACCCGCAGCCTGAACTCCCAACAGGTTCTGGGAAACATTTTCTTCAGCATGAGCGCGCTCAGCGAGAATCGCCAGGGGATTAGCGATCGCTTCAAAATTGCAACCTATCGTGCTCCGGCTCTGGCTCCCGTAGTTCCCTGGTTACAGACAACTCCTCCTCCCCTGCCACAACGGGTTCAGGTACAAAACGGCAGGCTTATCTGGAAATCAGCCAGTTCGACTATTCGCAGCTGGACCCTGTATCGCCAGGATGGTGAACAATGGACATTGCTTCGGGTTCTACCCGCCCCAATCACCGCGGTTACGGTTGGTGTCGGAACCTATGCCATTTGTAGCGTCAACCGACTCTCTCAAGAAAGCCCAGGAGTGGTTGTATCAGTCAAAGCTTAAATGTTTGCGCAGAGCAACGGATCGCAGTCCCTGATTTAAGACGCTAGACTGGCGAGAGAGGATAATTAGCTGACAACCCACTGATGCTGATTGAGGGAATCGTTACGCTGCTGCTGGGCTGGTTTGCGTTTCGCTGGGGCATCCGGTTTGGGCGCTTTTTACTGCGCAAGGGAGCAACCGCAAATGACCTGTTTAAGGGAAAGACTGCCCTCTCTCTTCTGTTTCTGGGGTTATACATCGGACTCGTTGTCCTGGCACTGAATGTGCCCCAGATGCAGGTTTTGCCCCTACAATGGCGAATTTATGGGATGCAGGTCACCTGGACCATTTTGCGCGTGGTGCTTTTGGGATTCTGCGGCCTGGCGTTCATTGTGAGTTGGAAGACGGCGCGATCGCAGGTTATTGCTGTTGCCCTGCTTGGGCTTATTGGGTTGGGTGGGTTTACCGCCGCAGAAGCCTATTTTCTTGCCCCCATCTACCCAGAACTGCATGACAATTTGCAGGCGAATGGCGTGTTCAAACAAACGTCTATGAGCAGTTGTGCCCCCTCAGCCCTGGCAACGGTTCTGCGTCGCTGGAACATTAGTGCAACAGAGTCGAGTGTTGCCAGACTGGCGGGTACCAGCCGTCTAGGAACTTCCATGCCCCAGTTAATTCAGGCCGCCCGTGCCCTGGGAATGGATGGGATTGAACTCTCCCCAACCTGGGAGCAGATGCAGTGGATCAATCGCCCCGGTGTGCTGGGAGTCTGGCTGATGGATGGTCCGCGGAAACTGCCCCATGCCGTGGCGTTGCTGGCCATGAATGACCAGTTGATGGCGATCGGTGACCCGGCTCGCGGCAAAATCTATATCCTGGATCGGGCTCAGTTTGCCGAAATCTGGCGGCAGGAGTATGTACCAATCTTCCGTCGCGGCGAGACAGCGATTACGCAAACCCAGGCAATGGATTACTTGCAACAGGCTGGCTTTGCCAATCAGACTCCCCAGGACTTTAAGCAGGTACTCCAGCAGTTTCAACAGGCGGTAGGCATTCAACCAACAGGCTACCTGGATACCCAAACCACTCTACTGCTAATGGGTTCTTTCTTAGAGGGGGTGCCAACGTTGAAAGAGTATCAGGTCAGTCGTCAGTGACGATATGATTGTTTTCTAGGTGCATCTGATTTGATGGATGACTGATCTGCCCTTCTACCCTTCTGCCCCACGAGCGTAACACTTCTGCTACTGCTGAATCTTGCGTTCGCTCACAAAGGTCTAATGTAGACTGATAGAATTGAGATTCGTTACAACGGGCTGTACGGGTGCGATCGCAAGCCGCTCGGTGGCGATTTCTCATTGAGCGACTGGTTCTAGCCAGCCGATGAAAGAGGGGCGTCAGCTACTCTCTCATTGCAATAACATTCCTGAAACGTTGATTTTGCTTTACTGAGTAGGTGATGCTCATCAGTAGATTTTCAGGAGAGCCGGACAATTTCTAATTTGTGGTTTCACCGGCTGAATTTTCAAACCGTCCTCTTCTAAAAACATCCAGAGAAATTTTAGTGAATACGGTTTGGTAGGGGAATACTAACTGTTACGTCACCCGGGTGCGTAGATATGACCTTTTGCCTCAATCCGGATTGTCAGCAGCCCCAAAACGCTGATGATGCAGAGTACTGTCTCAGTTGCGGCTCAAAGCTCACCCCTCTTCTGAGAGGGCGCTATCGAGTCGTCCGGCTCACGGGGCAGGGAGGGTTTGGCAGAACTTACCTGGCAGAAGACGAAGACCGCCTGAAAGCCCCTTGCATTGTGAAACAGTTTTCTCCCCAGATTCAGGGAACCAAATCGCTGGAGAAGGCTATTCAACTCTTTGGGCAGGAAGCGGTGCGACTGCATGAATTGGGAGAACATCCGCAGATCCCTACTCTACTTGCTTACTTTGAACAGGATAAGCGCCTTTATCTGGTGCAGCAGTTTATTGAAGGGCAAACTCTGGTTCAAGAAATGAGTCAGGAGGGTCCTTTTAACGAACAAAAAATCCGCGAAGTACTGGCGGGTGTACTGCCCGTCCTCAAGTTTATTCATGATAAACAGGTCATTCACCGCGATATCACCCCTTCCAACATCATCCGTCGCAAATCCGATAATAAGCTGGTGCTGATTGATTTTGGCGTTGCCAAGCTGCTGTCTGCCGAAACCTCTGCCCAGCCTGGCACCAAAATTGGTACAGAAGGCTACGCTCCGATCGAGCAATTGCGAAGTGGCAAAGCTTTCCCGGCCAGCGATCTGTATAGTCTGGGTGCAACCTGTCTTTACCTCATGACCCAGATGAAGCCCGATGACCTGTACGACCCATTGGAAGGGCGCTGGCTGTGGCGTGAGCAACTAAAACTGAAGGGGCAGAGCATCAGCGAACCAGTTGGGCGAATTCTGGACAAAATGCTGAGAGATCTGGTCAGCGATCGCTACCAGTCTGCTGATGCGGTCATGAAAGACTTGAGAGCGGCGTTGTCTCGCCCACTGGCCGCCGCTTCTGCTGGAGCCGTTGCTTCCCGAATGGCGGGATCTGCCCCCAGTCCAGCAACCTCCAGCCCCCGTTCATCAGGGCAACCAGCCGTTCCCAGTAAACCTCCCCTTCCTTCCAGCACTCCCTCCAGACCTCCCACCTCCGGGCAGGTGCCGGGGGGGCGATCGCTCCCTTCTAGGCCCCCCCTCTCCGGCTCCCAGAACCGTCGCTGCCTGCATACTTTGACGGGACACTCTAGCTGGGTAATGGCCGTTGCAATTAGTCCGGATGGACGGGCAATTGCCAGCGGTGGTCTGGATAACACCATTCGGATCTGGAACCGAGAAACGGGAGAACTGCTGGGAAACCTATCTGGTCATAGTCGCCCCATCAATTGCCTCACCATCAGTCCCGATAGTCAAATCCTGGCCAGTTGCAGTGATGATGATACGGTCAAGGTTTGGGAACTCGCTACCGGTAAGCTGTTGCTCAACCTCAAAGGGCACACCCGAGACGTCAATTCGGTAGTCATTAGTGCCGATGGAAAGCTGCTGGCCAGTGGCAGCGAAGATCGCACTGTCATCCTCTGGCAGTTAGCAACGGGTGAAGCGTTAAAAACCTTTCAGGGATTGGCGGGCATGATTCGCTCGGTTGCCCTTAGCCCCGATGGTCAAATTCTGGCCAGTGGCGGGCTGGATAACCAGATCAAACTCTGGAGCCTGAAGACGGGCGGTCAAATTCGTACCTTTGCTAAAGGACACTATAGTGCGGTCAATGCGGTTGTCATCACTCCTGACAGCAAAACGCTGGTCAGTGGCAGCAAGGACAAAACCATTAAAGTGTGGGACATGGCCAAGGGGGAAGTTCTGCGGGTTCTGACGGGACATACGGATTCGGTGAATGCGATCGCTCTGGCCCCCAATGGCAAACTCCTTGCCAGCGGCAGCAGCGATTCCACCGTTCGTATCTGGAATCTGGACACTGGCGAACTCCGGTTTATGTTGAGTGACCATAGCAGTGCCGTCAACTCAGTCGCCTTCGGTGCCGATGGTCAGTACCTGGTCAGCGGCAGCTCAGACAGCACGATTAAAGTGTGGCAGTTGATGTAATACCAAAAGGAAATGAGCATGAGTAGAATGGCTCTTCTTCAAATGCTGCTTGTAGCAGTGTATCCAAGGATGAAGTTGAATGACGTTTGGTTGATAAACGCCTGACAATTGTCCTGAGTGAGTTGAACGTAACAGTTGCGACAGTCCCCCTTGACGATAAGCGGCTAAGCAGCGAGGGATGGTGGCAGGAACATGCCCTAAGCGGTGACTGAGTTCTGGATGCTGACTCCCTTGCCTACTTTTCAGCCACCACAACATTTGTAGACGTTCCTTCTGCGAACCACTTCTAGCTTGCTTGAGGCTCTTTTCCAAATATTCGGCACTCTCAGTGATCTCGATTTTCAATCGCCCTGCCATGAGGGGGGAGTGCCCAAATCGTAATGATTTTTGAGTCGTTAATGATGGCGGCTGGCGCCGCTCATCATTACCTTGTTAGGTCTAC
>JAIMBL010000256.1 GCA_023511615.1 Leptolyngbyaceae cyanobacterium HOT.MB2.61 | reverse complement strand
AGTTCCAGCGAGTTTCAAGATGTAACCATCAACCTTCTCAAAGCTCGTGAAATACTTTTTCAGCAAGCCCTAAGTAGGTGATGAAATTATGTTCGATGTATTCAGGAATAGGCTGGAAATTAGCGGAGTTTTGACAACTGTAACAGCACTCCGCATTTCTCAGGGACGATCGACTGAGCCGATTGGTTCTGACCTGCCCGTGGTCAAGGATTCCCTCGGTCGGCCCCTGATTCCGGGAGCCAGCTTTAAGGGAGCGTTGCGATCGCGCCTCGAAAGCTTCTTGCGGGGTATTGATGAGACCCTGGCAGTAGACCCCAGTGATTTGGCAGGTTCTTACTGGATGAGCCAGGTAAAAGATCTCAAGAAGAAATACAAAAAGGATGATAAAGTCCTGACCGATCATTTGGTTAGTATGACCGATGAAGTTTCACAACTTTTCGGCTCACCTTGGATTGCCAGTAAATTCCAAGTCCGTGACCTTACCGTCTTTCCCGATGCTTGGTTTGGCCAGTACCAAGAGCGAGACGGCGTTGCCATTGATCGCGATACCGAAACCGCCGCCGATGGCAAACTCTACGATTTTCAGGTCGTGCCTGCTGGAACTCCCTTTGAGTTCAAAGCGGTAGTTGAAAATGCTGAAAATTGGGAACTGGGCTTGCTGATGATTGGTTTGCATCAGTTTGAAACGGAGCAAGTTCCACTAGGTGGCGGGCGATCGCGGGGACTAGGGGTTGTCAGACTTGAGCTTCAAGCGATGCGTTGGTTTGATACTCAGAACAATCCTGCTCGCTTGCTGGAATACTTACAAAAACTAGTCACCGGAGATCAGAGTACCTGTGAGGATGCGTCTCTCCACCGGGACCGATGGGTGCAAGACTTGATTGATCACCTGCGAGAGATCAGCCTTCAATCTGCACTCCCAGAGCAGTCCGCATCATAAACCCTGGCTCACCGCGAATGACTGAACGTGCGTGAACTACAATGACGATTGCGTGGAGTATCAGGAGTCAATCTATGTCATTCAGCAGTTATAAGAATCTTGGCGAAACCATCAAGGAATTTCAAATCACTTATGCCGAAGACCATTTCATGGCTGAAGTTGCATTTGATATTTCTGACTACTTTCGCAGCGATCTGAAACTTATGATGGAGGATGGAATTGTTGATAACTCTGAATCGGCAATTTGCGAAAATTTAATCTATCCCGTCTTGAAAGAAGTCTGGAAACAATATCGTCGTGATTTTCTTTTGTGGAGTCAGCAGTTCCTAAACTGTGATGCGAAACTGTCTGGATTTCCAGAATATATCCTGGCACGGCGATCGCCATTGGGTAAAGTAGTCTTTGATCAGCCCTACTTTTTACTGGTGGAAGCAAAGCAGGATAATTTTGATGCCGGATGGGGGCAATGTTTGGCAGAAATGGTTGCCGCGCAACGACTGAATGGCTCCTCTCCAATCACAATTTTCGGAATCGTCTCAAACGGTGCAATCTGGCAGTTTGGCAAACTTGAAACAGAGCACTTTAGCAAACATCCTCAGCCCTACACCATTTATGAACTAGATAAACTCTTTGCCGCCGTCAACTACGTCTTTCAACAATGCCAATTACAACTGAATACCCTAATAGCTGCTTAATCTTCATTCGATAGAAGACATGCTTGAATGCCAGAAAAGCTAAATCTCAAATATGACCCACAAAGGGAATATTCTCCATGCACAAACGATTTGTTAATCACTGCACCCTAGACCTCACCATTTCTCCCTGTGGCCCCATACTGATTAAATCCGGCAAAGAGGGAGCCGACCCCACCAAGCCAGACATGGAATTTGTCGAAACTTATCACGCCGGGGGACGCTCGATTTACCTGCCAGGTAGCTCTCTCAAGGGAGCCATCCGTGCCCATGCGGAGAGAATTGTTAGAACGGTTGGAAGTGATAAACCCTCCAGCAATGGAGTTTGGGCAAATGATCCCCTCAACGACAAACGTGAATACCTCAGTAACAAGTCTTCATCAGAGATCTATAAACTATCGTGCTTCACTGATCAGATGTTTGGTAGCACTGAGATTGCCAGCCGTGTCCATATAGAGGATGCTTACCCCATTGATCGTACTCAACTCAAAATTGAGGAACGCAATGGCGTAGCGATTGATCGCGTCTTTGGCTCCGTTGCTGTTGGTCCCTTCAATTACCAAGTTTGCACCGCTGGTGAGTTCAAAACGAAGATTCATCTGAAGAACTTTACCCTGGCGCAATTGGGATTAATCGGTCTGGTGCTGCGAGACCTCAACGATGGCTGGTTTGGCCTCGGCTTTGCTAAATCTCGCGGCATGGGTCTGGTCGAAGCAACCCTCAACGAAGCGGTGGTTCAATATCCCGGCTGCGTTCTAGATGGAGAGATGATCAAGGCGATTGGCACAGAGCAAACCTGGGGCAAAACGATGCTGCTGGGCGCGGGTGAGTTTTTAGATGAAACCGAAGCAGGCCGCTATGGCTTCCCTAGGCCAGACCGGCAAGAAACTCCTGTAGCAGGTGCTGAAATGCCTCTTGGCTTTGGAGTAGAACTTACTTGGGCGGGCACAGAACAGGTCAACGACTTGTTTACCCGTGCCGTGAAGTCTTGGAGGAGTCGAGTTCTGGGGGTAGCGGCATGAGTGCGTTTGTTGGAACTAAAACGGTTGCATCTGCTGAGGAGTTGCGATCGCTGATCCAGCAGTTTCAGGGAGAAAAGTCCTGTTTTTTCCTGAGATGGCCTCACAAAGTCAGCGGCTTTTGCAAAACCTTACCGGATGACTTCCCCAGTCCCGAAGGCCAGATGTTTGACAGCCAAAAAGAACTGCGCTGGAAACGACAGGGATCGGGTTATAGCGTGTTATTGCTAAGCCATCAGTCAGACCCAGTGAATGGCTTTGCAGCCCTTGATGGTGACTGGGAAGCGTGCGATCGCCCCGCCCAGCTTCACGAAGCTAAAGAAACCCAATATCCCAAAGGCTTTTACTTCGGCCCTAGTGTTAAACCTGAAGCGATTCAACAACGCTACTTCCGCGATCGCCGCACCGCCACTGTGCCTTTTGTTGCTCTCACCCTTGCAAACTAGCCATGACCAACCCCTCTCCTCCCCGACCTCGACCCACGGGCAATCGTTCACAAGACATCTTGCCACCCAAGCCCTATGCCTTTGTCTCATTTCCTGACCAACCCCCTTCTCTACAACCCCCATCGGGACATCAGCAGTATTTGCGCGATCGCCTGCATGGGACCCTCGTCCTTTCTCTCAAGGTAGAAACCGCCGTTCATGTTGCCACGGGCGTTGCTGTTATGGGAAGCGACGTTAACAGCCGAGTCCCGTTGATCAAGCCGATGGTGCAGGGGAGCGATCGCCATCTCCTGATCCAGGGCAGTTCCCTCAAAGGGTGTGTTCGGGCAGTCTACGAGGCGATTACCAATAGCACCCTGGCGGTGATTACCCCCCGCTATCGGGATAAGATTCCGACAGAGCGTCAACCCTGTCGAGATAAGAAGAAACTGTGTCCTGCTAGTCGGGTGTTTGGTGCCCTTGACTGGCAGGGGTTGGTTGAATTTAACGATGCCCGATGCGAAGGCAGTGATTTCACAACTGGCTTTATGCCATCGCTCTACCGCCCCCGTCCCGATCAGCGTCGAGCCTATTTTATTGGAGGCCGGGTCGCTGGGCGTAAGTTCTATTACCATGCTGCACGAGCCATTGATAAAGGACAAAATCAGGGAATCGCGGTGCAACAGGCTGGGAAAGCCTACACGTTCAAGACGCAACTAACCTTTAAGAACTTGACCAAGGCCGAACTGGGGACGTTGCTGGTTGCTCTAGGGCAAGATCCGAAGTACCCGATCGTCCTCAAAATTGGTGGGGGTAAACCCATCGGCATGGGCACTATGACCGTTACCGTAGAAGCGATCAACAAAGTTGAAGGCTCCCAAGCATTACGCGATCGCTATACGCGCTACACCCTGGAAGACTCCAATCATCTAACGGGCGAGCCACTGAAGCAATTTATGCAGCAGGTGATTCAGACCGCCCATCAAGATTTGATTCAGGAACCACAACTGAAACAACTGGCAGAGGTGCTGAAATTCCCCACCGACCGAGAACCCCCTTCAGGGATGTACTAGTGATCTGCTAAGCAGATTTTGAAGGGTTGAAAACCCTTCAAAACCCCGCAAATTAGTCTTTCTGGATTTAGATCACTCGGCAAAGTTCCTTTGGTGAACCACTAGTTTTGAGTATGAGCAATGGAAACTGTAACTGAGACTCCTTTGTTGGAAATGACCGAAGCCGATTGGCAGGTCGCCCATGCGATCGCCCAAACCCTTGTTCAGCAGGAGATAGACGTGAATGAACTGGGGAAGGCGATCGCCTACCTCCGCTTTGCCATCCAGCAGAATCCAGCCAGTGCTGGAACTCAATTTTTCAAATATCTGAAAACACTGGTTAGCCAGGGTAGGAGCATTGGTCATAGTGGGAGAACACTAGAGTACTACCGTAACCTTGACAAGGTTTGCAGTAGCTATCTGAACCCTTATCAATCTAATCCGCTTATCCTGCTTCGCATTCTAGGTTGGACAGCTCGATTGATGCGCTACTGCAAAGAAGGTGGAGTGCTAGATGTGGACTTAACCGTTAATCAAACAGCAGTAGCTGCAACTCCCAAGTTACAAGAGACAGAACGGCAAGTAGAGATTCGCTCTGTAGCCCAATCCCAAAACTTCCAGGTCGGGCAATCGGTTGAAGCAACGGTCAAAAATATCAAGGGCAAAGAAGTCACCTATGAACTACCGGGAGGAATCAAACTCACGGTTAAGGAGCCTAAAAAGTATGGTGAGCTGTCGGTAGGGCAAACTGTAAAGGTAGAGATTCTAGAAATGCGTGAGAACGGCATTCCTAAAAAGGTGAAATGGGTCAACTGAAAGCCTTAATCATTGGAAGCATGTCACCTTTGCGCCCTCACCCTAAATCCCTCTCCCAAGCTTGGGAGAGGGACTTGAAGCTTCGACTCCCCTTCTCCCAAACTTGGGAGAAGGGGTTGGGGGATGAGGGCAAATGCAGAGACTTGCAAAACTGACATACTCCCTAATCATTTGACCTCACTGGGTGCATACTTGCGAAACCATTTTCCTAATGCTTGAAATGTCAGACCATTGAATTACTGCTATGGATGAGAACCAACTCCGCGAGTTAGAGGATGTTTTGAAAGTCCGGTTTCCAGTGATTTTGACGACTAAAGTCGTCACTACAAACCTAAAAATATGGATGAATGGGGCTGTTTTTTGGGGTTTGTAGTGATGGCTTTAGCCATTTCCACCCTTTTCAAACATCTTCTCAGATATTTTACTTGCTGAAGAGCCTCTTTGAGTGGATTTTTACAGACAAGGATAGAGCTACTGGGATAATTTCAAAGTCATTGCAGCACATCTAGTAAAGCCGAAGAGGTCTTGATATGAACTCAACTCTCAATACTCAAAACCTATATGATCAAGATTTTGTTGAATGGTGTGAAATAACCGCTGCTCAACTCAGAGACAGGAAATTCGACCAGGTGGATCTGGAGAACTTAATTGAGGAGATTGAGGGGTTGGCGAAACGAGATCGGCGAGAACTGAAAAATCGATTAACGGTTCTACTCGCCCATTTGCTCAAACGAATTTATGTCAATAGTCCAGAGAACTTTCAGGGATGGGAACTCACCATCCGAGAGCAGCGCCGTCAAATCCAGGATCTGTTGCAAGATTCGCCTAGCCTAAAATCCTATCTTGGGGAAGTGTTCAATACAGCCTATCAAAACGCCCTTGATGATGTCCGCCTTGAATATCAACAGGCTGAGTTTCCTGGCACCTGGGAATTTGAGCTAAACTCAGAATCCCTTCTGTCTGATAACTATTGGGTGGTGCAGTAACCCTTTCTCGAAGACGCTGCCCCGTCACCTCGCAACCAATTCCCCATGATCCTTTCAGAGGCCGACATTCAACACCTTGGTTGCCTGACACAAGTCCTAAAAGCCTTGAAAACACGTTGCCTCAGAGCTACAGCCCATAGTCCCTGGTTTGGAGCCGAAAGGCTTGATTGGAAGGGCTTTCTGGCAAAGTCTTCGACGAGAAATCAGGGGTCTTCGGAGATGTGTCAGGCAGCCAGGAGACAGACCTTATCGTTTTCCAAGAACCTGGATAATCGCATTAGTGCGATTTGGAATTTCATCCATTACTACAACGACCAAATTCGTTTAGAGCAAGCAAGTTATTAAGGTAATCCTTCACGGGGTGGTGCTATCAAAGGGCAGTAGTGAGGGAGCAGGGTGGCCCTGCCGCGCGGCCCGACACGCCTCGACAAAATACTCCAATACGGAGCGATTTTGGGCACGCAACGTTGTCACCACTGTGA
>JAIMBL010000255.1 GCA_023511615.1 Leptolyngbyaceae cyanobacterium HOT.MB2.61 | reverse complement strand
AACCACTGCCTCAACCGACCATTTCCTGGGTGCTTTCGGGCTGACCGATAACCTGGAAGGACGAGTGCAAGGACTGGCCGCGGAGCCAGCTAACGGTGAAGCTCAACGGCGGCTAGTAACCTTTGCATCACCGCCAAGATCTCTCGACCGTCCGTTGCAGCGCAGTGTTGGGCTGCTGTTACATATCACAATCCCAGCCAACTTTGCAAAGACTGCTCTAGCCGTTCTGCATCCACATCAGCTAACTTGCCAATCACCTTTATCACCAAACTCTCATGTACCGTGTACATACCTCGCTTAACTGCTGTAGCCACGTTTAGTCCTGCTGCCGACCATTCAGAAAGCGCAAATTCTCCCTCATGCAACGACCCCATCTTGCTTGTCAAGGGCGTGATCAGAATATCTTGAGAAGAATGTGGTGCGCTTATCACAACCGCAGGTCTTACTTTGGAACTCGACAAGTCCGAGAATGGATAGCGAACTAAGATAATGTCATGTTTGGAGTAGCTGGGCATACACATCATCCTCGTTATTATCCCACACAGCATCTAACGATATCTGACTCGCTTCTAGCCAAAACCCAGCTTCATCATCAGGAAGTAGCGTCACTAACACTCTTGTTCCCTCTTGAAGCTCTGTTGATTCTAAAAGTTCGATCTTTCCTTGACGAATAGTAGCCCAAAGTGTTTTCAGCATATTTCCTCACAAAATCACATTTCAATTATTGAGTCTGGTAATTGTTACTAATGCGTCATTGGTATATTGTGCATAGTTACAAAGTTTTTAACTTGACACTGGCTTTCCAGATATTCGTTTTGAAGCTTCAGATTCATAACATTTAAGAATTAAGTCACTGAGAATATCTAAGTCATCAATTGATGAAATAATCACCCTTGCTGTTGCATCTCCAAAGGAAGCTGACATCTCTTGAACTTCAAAGCCTAACGACAGTTTTTTCACTTCATCAATAGGTAAACGAGTTACAAAGCTCTTCTTTTTGGGAGATAAATATAACCTTAGAAACCACCATGTTACTTTCCCAACATTCAAACCGAAATATGAGACAACATCTTTATATTTAACTTCTAAGGTGCAGGTTGTTGAACGCGCTACAATAGCCTTCACTTTCTCAAATGCTTCGAGTTCTTCAGCAGTTGTCTCTACCCTATCATCTTCCGTGCTTTGTTCTAGCTCATCTTGAATCTCTTCAACCTCTTCCATTAGTTGAGTAGGAGAGGAAATTTCATTAGATTGCCCCATCTCCTTACTTATAGATTGGGTCATCAAGTCAACGAGACTCCCCTGAATAGACTTTTTCACAATTGGTCGAAATTTTTCAATAATCTTACTGGTAATCTTACTTTCTACCGCATATCTGGAACCAATATTACTAAGCTGAGAAATTAAGAAGCGGATAAATTCATCAGAGGGAGAACGCAAGAGGCTATCCATTAGCTGGGTCATTCCAGTAAGATAAACCATCTCTTCAGCATGCCGCTTTATCACAAGGGCATCGAAATTGTCCCTATGGAAAAACTTTAGATTCTCAACTTGCTTCTGGTCATAGTTAAGAATATTAAAAATAAAGAAAGGTTCATCGTCCATGATGTTCTCATGGCGTAAATCTGTGAAGAATAGATACTCAATGCCATTTGTAACAATGGCAACCTTTGCTGAACGTAATCCGTTGAAATATCTTTTTAACTGACCATCATGTGCTTCTGGCTTTTTATCGCGGGCTTTCGCTTCGACAAGCATGACGATCGCATTGCTGATTGATATTGCATAGTCTACTTTCTCCATCTGCCCCGACTTCTTGATCGCAAAATCTGCAATATATTCAGGGATAACCTCTGTAGGATCGAAGACATCGTAGCCAAGGGTGTTGAAAAATGGCACAATCAACCCCATTTTTGTCGCTTCTTCGCCTGAGACAGCCTCAGCCCTTTTTCGAACTTGCTCTGCAACCTTTGCGATGTCGTCTGAAAATGCCATGTTGATTGCTCCAACAGCTAGAACCTAAACTAAACGTAACATACAGGCTTTCGTAAAAACACACATCGATTGCCATGTATCTAATGGGATTGTCTAAGACTTTTGGTATTGACAAGTAGCCTTCAAAGACGGTCTACACCAGGATATGAAGCAGCCCAACGGCAGAATTCACCGGCGGTTAGGGTCTGCGCGGTTGGCCCGTAGTTTTCGGCCGTCCGGTGCGATGCGGTGTTGGACTGGGCGACTGGAGGATTGACCCCAGTATACGATGTTGACCACCAGCGCTCGGGGTCTGGGCGACTGGTCTGGGCTGAGCGGCGGGGTCTGGATGGATCGGGGTTGGGGCGAGACGTCGGGGTTTTGGGGTGGATGGCCCTGAACTGCTGACCGGGGTCTAGATGGGCCGGGGTTGGGGCGCGCTGGCAGTACAACGTTCCGGTTGAGCGGCTGTAAACAAACTCTGCCATACCATCGACCAACTTCGCCAGTCCGCTCCAACCGGATTGTTAGACCGCGACAGACTTTGCAATCTTCGCAATCAATCGCAATGCTTCGTTAACGGAAGCTGAGTCTCGAAAGATTTCCGCTACATCTGGATCAAGAACCACAACGTTACTTGATTGCATATAGGCTTCATAGTACTTGCCACGAACACCACCGGAAAAATCATACTCAGGTCGCATCTCGTCACTGACTGTTGCTTCAGGTTCCTGATTCATACATTCTCCTCTCCTGTCGAGTTGCTAAACGAGCACTGATCAAACGCACCTCACCTTCTCGTTCCGTATGAGACACAACCAAAAGACGCTGTAGCCTTGATTGCCCTGTTGTCAGCAAACGGAACTCACCTACTGAGTGGTCAGGGTCAGAAATCGTAACCGCCAGTGGATCTCCAAAAACAGTGACAGCCTCTTCAAAAGACACGTTGTGCTTCTTGGCATTGCTAATTGCTTTGTCTGGATCCCACTGAAACTTCATAAGACCATTTTAACGTCAGATATTGAGTAAGGTGAGCTATCGCTCACCCTGCCGCTCCTCAATTAAACTCGAAAACGGACATACGGCTGATATGTGTTTGGTGTAGAAACACATTTTTCGTTTGTTTCCACCCATTTGGCACACCCTCCTCCCAGTTTTGGAATGAGGCACTCCTTGATTTTTGCGCACTCTGCTCGATTGTAAGTCGCTCGTCCCACTTGTAGCCTTACACCTCTTGCTGGTGATAGTTCAACCTGCTTTCCATTAAAGGATTGCTTAAGTGCTGGAACCAAAGACTCCGCTGTAAAATTCTTGCGTATTTGATCCGCAATTTGCGGTGATTTTCTTGCAGTCCCAGTGATTAGCTGCCTCAACGATTCTTTAGCAAAATCGAGCATCCATACTTTCACGGTTCCTGTAGCTGTAGACGCAGCAAATTTCATGTACTCATCATGGTCAAACTCCTTTGAGTAAACCACAATCCATCCATCCCTCTCTAAACTGCTCCTTACCTCTTGCTTATTGGTTTTGTGGTAAGCAGATACGGGTTGAACCTCCATAGATGCAAACGCTACGCCAGCAAAAGAAAGAATGAGAGCAACTCTGGTTGCAGCTAACTGAAATTGCTTAGTTGACATGGTAAAAATGGCTCCATTTTGATTGGGTACTCAAACGATCGCACCCCATCCCAAAACCTCCACTTGCTTTATATCAAGGGCTCTGAGAACTAACTACTGTTTGGTAGAAAATACGAGGCTCGTTTGTGGCTAACCGGAAAAAATTACCGTAAATTCACGGGCTTTACTAAAGCTTCGCGTACTTGGTGATCGCACCCCACCATCAATCTCCCGGTTACGCCCAAACAGACAACCTAGCGGTCTAACGGTGCTGTTCAGCGGTTGCAGATCAACCTTGCTCCCTTGCAGCCAGAACTCACCAATCCGTTGCAACAGCGTTGTTAGCTCAGCGACGCACCGATCGCCACCCCAACCGCGCCTCACCGATCGCCTCCTGAGTGTTTTCGGAACTACCGATCGCCCCTTGCGACTGCTGGGCGCTTTCGCTACCACAGATAACCCTCAAACCACTGCCTCAACCGACCATTTCCTGGGTGCTTTCGGACAAACAGGCAACCCTGAAGAACTAGTGCAAAGACCTGATGCGGAGCCAGCTAACGGTGAAGTTGTGCGGCGGCAGACAAGCTCAATTGCCCACCGATAACCTTTGTTCCGTCCGCACCAACGCAGTGTTAGACCGCGCCTCCACTGCTGCCCAGCTTTCTCTTGAGAATTTCTTCCATTGCTTTCAGATCCTCATCAGTTTGAGGGAACGGGAAGACTGGACTATTGGGATTGCCCATTCTAATTAAAGCCTCGATCGCCTCGTCATCATCCCGATGAGCAAGAACATAAGCTCTCAATTCTTGGCGAGACATTTTACTAAAATCAGGCTTCGTCATCGTTGAACCTCCATTGTCCACTTGAGAAAACCAAGATTTCCAAGCTCTCAGTTACACCAGCAAGAATGAACACCGTCTTGGTATTGGGGTTGTACCGAAACACGTGAATGGGTTGATACCCATCTGAGAGCATTTGGCACACTCTGACGCAGGCAAAAGCCTGTTCTGCGGTAGGCATATACTCATATCTACATGATAGCGAGTAATACCATACCGTAAAAGATGTACGGTCTTGAAGATTAAGCTCAGTAGATGTATCGTCAGTCGTCAGTCGTCCTTTCTCGTTAGATTAATAGTTGTGCAACTGTGATGATCCATTCTTCCAGAAAAGGGTATGTCAACTAGATTGTGTCAAGGAAAAGAGATCAAAGTGAAATCCGATCGCCGAACTCGATAACAAAGCGGTTAAGAGCAGGCTTCCAATTCTTGATAGGCATAGTCCACTTTTTGGCAATATTGTGGATCGCCAGGTAGACGACCTTCATTGCAGACTCATCGGTGGGGAAAGCCCGGTGATTTTTGAGGACTTTTCTGAGGGTGATGTTCATCGACGCAATCGCGTTGGTGGTGTAGATGGCTTTGCGAATTTCGTCTGGGAAGGCAAAGAAGGGAATGACGCGACTCCAGTGGGTCATCCAGGACTTACTGATAGTCGGGTACTGCTTGTCCCAGGTTTCGGCAAACTCAACCAGGCGCTGTTCCGCCTCCGCTTCAGTGCTGCTGGTGTAAATCAAGCGAAAGTCAGCGGCAACGGCTTTACGGTCTTTGTAGGAGACGTAGGACAGGGAATTTCTGACCAGATGAACAATACAAAGCTGGACGGTGGTCTTGGGAAAGACGGCCTCAATCGCATCGGGAAAGCCGGTCAAACCATCGACGCAAGCAATCAGGATGTCCTTCACGCCCCGGTTTTGTAGCTCTGTCAGGACGGAGAGCCAGAACTTGGCGGACTCATTCAGGGTCATCCACAGCCCTAAAAGCTCCTTCGTCCCAGACAAGTTGACACCCAATGCTAGATGGATGGCTTTGTTGATCACTCGCCCGTCCTGCCGCACTTTCACAACCAGGGCATCGTTCGCGTAGCGTGCCGGAGGCATAGTAAACAATCGGGTACACCGAGTCCAGCGTCCGGTTCTGCCAGAGTTTGCGCTCCTCTTCGATAGCATCAGTGACGTTAGAAATCAACGCAGCCGACACTTCCACCCCGTAGAGGTCTTGCAGTTGCGCCTGGATATCTCTAACCGTCATGCCTCTGGCGTACAATGACACAATCTTGTCATCAAACCCGTCAAACCGGGTCTGATGTTTCTTGACGATCTGCGGCTCAAATTCGCCAGTACGGTCACGAGGAACCGCAATTTCTGCTTCGCCAAACTCTCCTTTGATCGTCTTTTTGCTGTGTCCATTGCGGCGATTTTTAGGGCGAGTGGGAGCAGTTTCAGCCCGTTGCCCTTCAATATGGGTCTTCATTTCGCCTTCCAGGCAGCGTTCTATCAGAGCTTTGGTCAGTTGTTTGAGAATGCCGCCTTCGCCCAGCAGATCTTCGGGGCTTTGGTAGTCTTTGAGCAGTTGATCCAACACTTCACGAGGAATATTCATAGTCACAGTGTCTCAGGGATAATAGTGCATTAGATCTATTCTCTTTCCCTTGACATAATCCAATGTACAGTCTCTTGCAAAAGAATAAAACAACCTGGAAAAAGAAATCCCGAAACCCCCTTGACATCCCTCACGGCTTCATAGTCGGGCTAACGGCACAGTTGAGCGGCAACAACCTTCTCTGCATCCAACCCGATCGCCCTTTTCTGTCCGCTCCAACGACGTGTTAGCACTCTGACGCACCACCCACTATCCTATTCCACGCTGTCTCACCTATCCGATCGCCCCTGCATTGTTCATCCTTTCCTCCAACTCGATCGCCTTTGCATTTCACTGTCTCTGCGGTGCTTTGCTTCTGAGTCGATCGCTCCCAGCCACTCATCCTCTGCAACTAAGGATGCATACAAAAATAACTTGATTAACTAAGCCGTCTTGCGGGGTACAATTCGATAATTCCATTCTCCATGAA
>JAIMBL010000254.1 GCA_023511615.1 Leptolyngbyaceae cyanobacterium HOT.MB2.61 | reverse complement strand
GTTGCTTAGGACATTGGGTTTAAGGGTGGGGTGTGGTTTCGCCCCCAGCCAGCGGTTCCACCCCTGCACCCCGTCCTAAGCCTGGTGGCTATAGCTATAACGATTCGGGGGAATTAGCTCTGCCAGTACTGGTGTTCTACTAAATTCAATGGGTAGAAATACCCAGGAAGTGAATGAGGGTTAATTTTTGAAGGTCTGCGACCCGTCAAAATGTTCCTGACAGAACACTAGATCATCTTCAAGTTCGGATACTGCACCAGCAGGTCCTCACTGGTAAGAACATCGCCCTCTGCCTGGGGTGTCCAGAGGACTTCCAGGGCCAGCAGGCGATCGCTCGGCACTCCTCCCAATTGCTGCAACGCCCGACGCATATCATCCGAGTTGTTCACCTTGGGCAACTCTAGTTTGCCTTGCGTGCCTACCAGCAGTGTCACCACAATATATTCACCAGGGCCTTGCTCAACCAGCAGCCCATTCGTTTGGTTGCCAGGAAGGGTTTTAGAGGTCGTTGCCTGACGAAGCTGATTATTGACATTCGACAGGGTTTCGCCACTAAACTTGCTGCGCTCAGACAACAGCATCCGATTGAACTCAGCTTCAGCCGATTGCAGACGGGCCTGCTGAACCGCAGAACTACCGTAGACCCAGTATTCGGGGTGACGCAACAGTGCCAGCGTGGTTTCCTGTAAAACCGCTGCCAGACCTGCAGTAGAGCTGGTATCGGCTTTCATCGCCAGCTTGTTCAGGTCCGCTTGCAGCTCACGGGCTTCTGCCAGTAACCCAACCTGAAGACGGGCAACGGAAACGGTGGGATCAGCCACCTCGTAACCATATCCATCGCTACTCTGGAAGCGGCGGAAAGTTTGCACCAGGAATCCAGCGATCGCCAGGAAAATCAGAATACTGAACAGTCCACCCCCTCCAACCCAAAAGATTGGGGAAGGAAAGACAAAGGGAAATCCATAGCCGCCCCCATAGCCATAGCCATAGCCACCACCTGGAGGAGCATAGGTACGGGGTGCCGTGTAGGTGCGGCTCGGTGCCCTGAAGGAACCACCCCCAATTCGTCCGCCGCCAGGAGCGGCCAGGGCCCCATCGGCATAGCTAAATGCCAGGGTCAGCACCAGACCGATCACCAACAGCGACTTCAGCAACGGCTTGAACAGTGAAGTAATTTTGTTTCGCATAACGTGCCTACCCAGACGCTTCGTAAATGACAGTTAAACGCTGTCGTCTTAAATCCAAACTCAAACAACGAACCGATTTAACGCTTTCAAAGGGCGACTTAAAACGAACTAAGGTCTCATTAAGAGTTATAAATTTGCTTACTACTACTTTATCGTCTTCAAACCCCTTAGAAAATCGACCAGAAGATGCTTTTAGGCTGGATTCCCGTACTGGAAGGGTAGGGTTAGTTCTATCTCTGCCCAATCCCTGGCCCTTGAAACTTGAAATAAGAAGCAGCAGAGCGGGGGACAGGGATGGGAGGGTGGATGAGTGAGTGAGTGGATGGGTGGATGGGTTTTGATACTCGCTCGCAGTTGAACCATAAACATCGCTGTGTTAAAACGTGTTAAGAATTGTAAACTGGTGGCGGTTAGACTTTTCATCCAGCTCAGGCTGCCCCGTCATGTATAAATACAAGGTGAACGACATGGCTCAAACACAACCTACTGCAACCCCAAGATTAGAAGAACCCAAATTTGGCTTTAACGAGTATGCTGAACGGCTAAACGGTCGCGCTGCCATGATTGGCTTTGCACTTACCCTGATCATTGAATATGTCACGGGTCAGGGGTTACTTGAGTGGCTCGGTTTAGGCTAGGCAGGCGAAATCAAGCCAGGCAATGCTTTAGAAATGAAGGTTTTGCTGGTAGGGGCGTTCCATGGAAGGTCCCTACCGAGAACGCGCTAATCTGTTACATAGTGGTAAATAGCGGGCGAATGGTTGCCACGCTGTTTTCTGTCTAAGGGTTAGTCACCTCCGAGAAACCTCTATGTTTGAAGCCCTCTCCGATCGCCTCGAATCAGCCTGGAAAAAACTGCGCGGTCAGGACAAAATTTCCGAGTCCAATATTAAAGAAGCTGTGAGGGAAGTCCGGCGTGCCCTGCTGGAGGCCGATGTCAACCTCCAGGTGGTGAAGAACTTTGTGGCGGAGGTAGAAACCAAAGCCCAGGGGGCAGAGGTGATTGCCGGGGTTCGTCCGGACCAGCAGTTCATTGAAATTGTCTACAACGAACTGGTTGAGGTGATGGGTGGGGCAAACGAGCCTCTGGCAGAAGCCGAAACGCCACCTACCATCATTCTGATGGCGGGCTTGCAGGGAACGGGTAAGACCACGGCAACCGCTAAACTGGCGCTTCACCTGCGGAAAGAAAATCGCAGCACAATGCTGGTGGCTACGGATGTTTACCGTCCGGCGGCGATCGACCAGTTGATCACCCTGGGTAAACAAATCGATGTTCCTGTCTTTGAGATGGGCAAGGATGCTGACCCGGTTGAAATTGCTCGCCAGGGAGTTGAGAAAGCGAGGGCAGAGGGCATCAATACCGTCATCATTGACACCGCCGGTCGTTTGCAAATCGACCAGAACATGATGGCCGAGCTGGCCCGCATCAAGGAAAGCGTGCAGCCCCACGAAGTGCTGCTGGTCGTCGATGCCATGACTGGTCAGGAAGCGGCCAACCTGACCCACACCTTCCATGAGCAGATTGGTATCACAGGGGCCATTCTGACCAAAATGGATGGCGACACACGGGGTGGGGCAGCCCTTTCCGTGCGGCAGATTTCTGGTAAACCGATCAAGTTCATTGGTGTTGGTGAGAAAGTAGAAGCCCTGCAACCTTTCTATCCCGATCGCATGGCTTCCCGCATTCTGGGTATGGGTGACGTGCTGACCCTGGTTGAAAAGGCGCGGGAGGAAGTTGACCTAGCAGAAGCTGAGAAGATGCAGGAAAAGATCCTCTCTGCCAAATTTGACTTTACCGACTTCCTCAAGCAAACTCGCCTGCTAAAAACTATGGGTTCCCTGGGCGGCATCATGAAACTCATCCCAGGCATGAACAAAATTAGCGATGACCAGCTTCAGCAAGGGGAGGCCGAACTCAAGAAAGCGGAAGCGATGATTGGCTCGATGACGATTGAAGAGCGGAAAAACCCAGATCTGCTGGCGGGCTCGCCCAGCCGCCGCCGTCGAGTTGCCCGCGGTTCTGGTCGCTCGGAACGGGATGTGAGTGAACTGGTGAGCAAGTTCCAGAAAATGCGGAACATGATGCAACAGATGGGACAGGGGCGTTTTCCGGGAATGCCAGGAATGCCGGGAATGGGTGGAATGCCTAGTATGGGTGGTCCTGCCGCTGGCTATCGTCCCCCTCAACCGGGGTGGCGGGGTTATCCTGGTGGCAATCCGAGTAAGAAGAAAAAGAAGGACAAGAAGAAGAAGGGATTCGGAACGCTATAGTCCTGTGATAATATAGTGAGTCCATAATCTCTTTTTAGATTTTGCGGATTAGCGACTTACTCCTGCTCCTTAAAATCCTAATGACCTAGGAAAAGCGAACCCTACAGAACATGATCAAACTGCGATTGAAACGATACGGCAAGAAACGTGAAGTCAGTTACCGAATTGTCGCGATGAACAGCACGAGTCGCCGGGACGGACGCCCATTAGAAGAGCTGGGTTTTTACAATCCCCGCACCGATGAAACCCGGCTGGATGTTCCTGCAATTGTGAAGCGTCTTAAAGAAGGGGCACAGCCGACTGATACCGTACGCAGTATTTTACAGAAGGCTAACGTTTTTGAGCAGGTCAATGCCTGAACCCGTTGCAACAAATGCATCCAAAGCCAGCACTCCAGACTACGCAGGATTGGTTAAGTTTTTGGTTCAGCCTTTCCTGGAAGCGCCGGACTCGCTCAAGGTTGACTGTGAAGTTTCCCAGAGCAAGGCAAAGGTTTGGGTGCGTCTGGCGTTTGAAGGCTCAGACAAGGGACGAGTTTTCGGACGGGGAGGACGTAATATTCAGGCGATTCGTACTGTTCTGGAGGGTGTTGCTCGTTCGGTTGGATATTCAGCTTATCTGGATATTTACGGTGGATTTCCCCAGACGCGCGATGGGAATGGTAGTTCCGATTCTCCCCCTGAAAAGAATAACTCACGACGTCCTGCAGGCTCTAGAGGGCCGGGAAAGCCGCGATCGCGCAATCACTCTGGAACCTGATTCTCCTATTCCTGATGACCTGTGGCAAGGAGGTGAACTCATCCTGTGGCAGAGATCCGTCTAGGCGAAAACGAATCCATTGATTCAGCTCTACGGCGCTTCAAGAAAAAAATCCAGAAGGCTGGCATCCTATCGGAGGTCAAGCGTCGGGAGCGCTACGAAAAGCCCAGCATTCGTCGCAAGCGGAAGGCTGAGGCTTCTCGTAAGCGGGGCTAATTGTAAATACAGTTCATCGGTTTTGAGTGGTGGTGATAGAGTCCCTCGTCATTCAATTGCCCAGCATTGACAGCGCGATCGCCCTGGCCGGTGAACGGGAAGAAAACCTGAAAACATTGGCCCAGCAGACAGGAGCCAAGGTGGTTCTGCGTGGGCAGGAACTTCTCATTTCAGGGACAGAAACCCAGCGCGACTTAAGCACTCGTCTGATAATGGCCCTGAAGGATTTTTGGAGCCAGGGTAAACCCATCAGTGGGGTAGACATTTTGACGGCCCGCCATGCTCTGGATACTCAGCGGCAGGACGACCTGCAAGACCTCCAGCAGGATGTTTTAGCCCGCACCCGCCGGGGTGAAGAAATCCGTGCCAAAACCTTTCGGCAACGCCAGTATATTCAGGCCGTTCGTACCCATGACCTGACCTTCTGTATTGGGCCAGCAGGTACCGGAAAAACCTTTCTGGCGGCTGTACTGGCGGTGCAGGCATTGCTAGCCAATCAGTATGAGCGGCTGATTCTCACCCGCCCTGCTGTTGAAGCGGGTGAAAAGTTGGGCTTTTTGCCGGGAGATTTACAGCAGAAGGTGAATCCCTACCTGCGTCCCCTCTATGACGCGCTGTATGAGTTCATTGATCCAGAGAAAATTCCGGGTTTGATGGAACGGGGCATAATTGAGGTTGCCCCGATCGCCTACATGCGAGGGCGGACACTCAATAACTCCTTTGTCATCCTGGATGAAGCGCAGAACACTACTCCAGCCCAGATGAAAATGATTCTGACCCGGCTGGGTTTTCGCTCTCGCATGGTGGTCACCGGAGACTTGACTCAAACGGACCTGTCCTCCCATCAGTCCTCCGGGCTGGCTGTTGCTGAAAAGATTCTGCAATCCGTTGAAGGAATTGCTTTTTGCCATCTGACCAAAGCCGACGTTATTCGTCACCCGTTAGTGCAACGTATTGTTTCAGCATACGAGCAGTACGAAAAAAATTGACTGTTCATCCTTCTTATGGCTTGATGAGCTTCACTTATCACCCGACTCTCAGAAGCCTCTATTCACAAGTCCCAGGTTGAATGCGACACTGAACCTGCAAGGGTGAGGAAATAATCATGCTGGTCTGGTTTATGCATGGAGCTTCAGTAAGGCAGGTTGGTTATGCTGACCAGCTGCGATCGCGCCTGGTTGAAGAATTTTCCAATCGAAGTCTGCCCTTGCCGGAGTTTTACTCCAGTTTTTGGGGGAATGCCCTGGGCAACACTAGCGAAGTTTGGGACTGGGTGCAGCAGGACCTGGAAGCCTTCAAATTAGAGCATCCCTTAATTGACATTGACGATATTTTCCATTACCGGCAGCGGCGAGAACAGCTCATCACCGGGTTTTTCAATGACATCTTTACCTATCTCAACAGCACGCGTGGGCGTGAAGTCCGACGAATTATTGCGGTTCAGTTCCTCAACTTTCTGGCCGATACCCCGTTTGAAGAAGACCTCCACATCGTTGCCCACTCCCTCGGCAGTATCATCTTGTGGGATATCCTGTTCTCAGACGCCTTTGCTCCTAATGATCCTGCCTTCTACATCCGCAATGTGATCAAGGGATTGAGTGGTTCTAGTCAGGGAAGAAAGGTACGGTTAAGAAGCGTCACTACCCTCGGATCTCCCATTCTGTTTTTCAACCAGGTTCTGAACATTGATGTGCAACGGCTAAAGCAATTTGCCAGTCGCTATATCGGCACCCCACTCCGGTGGATTAATGTAATTCATGCTTCCGATATTTTTGCCTATCCCATCAAAGCCAGCCTGGAACTGGATGACTCTACACTCTATCTGCAAGACAAATATCTGGGTGAGCGCAACTTTCTTAAGAAGAGCCTTGGAGACGTTACCATGGCCCTGGGGCTGGTATCCGATCACAGCCGTTACTGGCGCAGCAGTCGAGTAGCCCGTCTGGTCGCTGCGAATCTACTGGAGGAATATGCCGTGCTGGACAAGAATCTGCCTGTGCTGGAGTTTGGCGAAGAAGATTAATATAGCGGTAGTCATTGTGGTTAGGACGGGGTGCAGGGGTGGAACCCCTGGCTGGGGGCGAAGCCTCCACTCACTCTCTC
>JAIMBL010000253.1 GCA_023511615.1 Leptolyngbyaceae cyanobacterium HOT.MB2.61 | reverse complement strand
GACAATGGACCCCTCCGCGCGACGGACCCCCCCCAAGCCCCCGTCAAACCCCACAAGGACTACCGCGCCCGCCGAACACAAAAAAAAAAAAAACACAACACCACAAATCTAAAATGTTTTAATGATCTATTTAAATTAAAAAAAAAATTTAAAAAATGTCAATAACAAAATTTATTCCACAAAAAAAAAAGTCAAAAACGACAAGTACACCCCAAAGAATCATTAAAGAAAAAATCAAATACACAAAAGACAAAGCCAACTAATACTATATTTAAAATCACACTGCAATCAAAATAATAAAATAAATGCTGTAGAAATATTTGTAGAAAACAACAAAGATATTTATAGAGTAAGTATGTTTTCTAAAAATAATATGTGCACAAATAAAATTGAAAAATCAGCATTTGATATAATTAAATCTTTAAAAATAAAAAACTAAAAGTTTATTTAATTTTCCTTAAACTTATACAAAGTTTCTTCACAAATTTGTAACAAATAAGCAATATAATTGCGATATTACCATCGCCGATTTTGAGAGCCAAGAGATAGATATTATGAAAAAGGGGTTGGAGGTATGGAGACTATTTTAGTGGTTGAAGATGAAGAACACGTCTGCGAACTGGTCAGTATGTACCTGAAGAAAGAAGGTTTCCGGGTGGAAACTGCCGAGGACGGCGTAAAGGCATTAGCCATGATCCGTTCATTTGTTCCTGACCTGGTTCTTTTGGATATTATGCTTCCTAAGGTGGATGGCTGGACTGTGTGCAAGGAAATAAGAAAAATTACGTCCGCTCCCATCATTATGCTAACGGCACTGGGCGACGTGGCCGACCGGATTACGGGTCTGGAGCTGGGGGCGGACGACTACGTCGTTAAACCGTTCTCTCCTAAGGAACTGGAGGCTCGCATTCGCTCCGTCCTGCGTCGAGTAGAAAAGACTGGAACATCGGGTATTCCCAGTTCGGGTGTCATTCATATCAATAACATCCGGATTGATACAAACAAACGTCAGGTCTACAAAGGGGATGAGCGGATTCGGCTGACTGGCATGGAATTTAGCTTGCTGGAACTGTTAGTTAGTCGTTCTGGAGAAGCGTTTTCCCGCTCTGAAATTCTTCAGGAAGTTTGGGGCTACACGCCAGAGCGCCATGTGGATACTCGTGTGGTGGATGTTCACATTTCTCGTTTGCGAGCCAAGCTAGAAGATGACCCCAGCAACCCTGAGCTGATATTGACTGCTCGTGGGACTGGCTATTTATTCCAACGCATTATTGAGCCGGGCGAAAACGAAAAGGTTTAGGGGTTTACTGTTGGCTTGCGTTCCTTCCAGCACTTTTTCTAACAGGTCGGCGGCTGATGGTCGGGGAGTACTATCCTGGAAGAGTGAACGCTTATATCCGATGCCATGCAGATTTATCTGGATTACAGCGCGACTACTCCAGTTCGCCCAGAGGCGATCGCAGCGATGCAGGAGGTTCTGACTGCCCAATGGGGTAATCCCTCCAGTCTGCACGTTTGGGGCCAGCGTTCTGCCACAGTAATTGAACGGGCCAGAGTGCAGGTCGCCCGCCTAATTAACGCTCCAGAGGAATCGATCGTTTTTACTTCGGGTGGCACTGAAGCAGACAATTTGGCCATTCTGGGGGTGGCGCGTCTACTTGATCGTCCACAACACTTGATTATTTCAAGCGTTGAACATTCGGCGATCGCAGAACCCGCTCGCTGGCTGGAGCATCTCGGCTGGCAGGTGACTCGTTTACCTGTGGATTCTATGGGGCGGGTGTGTCCTCGTGACCTGCGGGCAGCATTACAGCCTAATACGGTTCTGGTTTCGGTGATCTATGGTCAAAGCGAGGTGGGAACGATTCAGCCAGTGGAGGCTCTCGCTGCGATCGCCCGTGCACATGGAGCCCTGTTTCATACCGATGCAGTACAGGTAATCGGGCGCTTGCCCGTTGACGTGCAGCAGTTCCCCGTCGATTTGCTTTCCCTCTCCAGTCACAAGATTTACGGGCCTCAAGGAACAGGAGCGCTGTACATCCGTCCGGGCGTTCAGATTGCACCCATTTTGGGAGGTGGCGGGCAAGAAGCTAAACTGCGCTCTGGCACTCAGGCAGTTCCCGCGATCGCAGGGTTTGGGGTAGCGGCAGAGTTAGCAATCCAGGAGATGGATACTGAGACTCCCCGCCTGGTTCAACTGCGAGATCGCCTGTTCGATTTGCTATCGGATGTACCTGGACTGATGCCAACGGGCGATCGCATCCATCGTCTTCCTCATCATGTCAGCTTCTGCCTCCAGCATGCTGATGGAGAAATCCTGACGGGTAAAACACTTGTGCGCCAGATGAACCTGGCGGGAATTGGTATCAGTGCTGGTTCTGCCTGTCATAGTGGCAAGGTTACGCCCAGTCCGATTCTGCTGGCAATGGGCTATGGCGATCGCGTTGCCAAATCTGGTATTCGCCTCACCCTTGGACGCGACACTACGGAAGCCGACATTGATTGGACAGCCATGGTTTTGAAGCAAATTCTGGAACGTCTGACCCCAAAACCCATCTTTGCTCAGGTTTAGTGGCAAGCATAGCAAGTGTGATCTAAGCCTTAGAACAAAGGCAACTGGCGGATACTGTTCACTCCGTCTAAATAAATCATACGAGCAATCTGTTTATCTTCCGTCAACCCACCCAGACGGTTAATATTCTTAACAATTGTTGGAATACAGTAGGTTTCCATTTCCTCTCGCACCTGTCTGGCGGTGAATCGTAAAGTCCGCCAACCTTCCGTTTCCAGGTGATTGTCTCGCAAATTGTCCTTTGCAGCCTGGGTTTTGCCTGTATGCCAAGTGTCCCCATCGGTTTCAATGTCGATCTTGCCATTCGCACAGTAAATGGCAAAGTCAAGACTGTAATAATTCCCCTTAACCTTTACCCGCTCCTGGCGTTCTGCCCTGACTCTAACCGTTTTAACTCCTGCCACAACCTATCTTCTAAAGGGCTTTCATCCCATAAATCGTTAATCTCCTTCGCCGCTTTAAGCTTTTTAAGCGTTGTGGGAATAAAGGTGATCCGCCGCAGGCGGTTACTGACAATGGGTCTGGCCAGCTTTTGTAAGGTTGCTATTTCTAGCTTGCAGTCACGCTTCTGGCTGTTATCGTCCCTTGGCTGGTCAGGAAACAATTCCCAACGGTAAACTTCACGAATTCCTTTCACTCTGGCGTAGTAAGTCACTGTGTGGGCTTCTTCCCTGGCAAATGCTTTAGTTTGGTAGAAGGCGAGCCATTTGGGGAACCAGCAATTACGCCGTTTCAGTTTTTCTACCTGCTCCACCGGAATCCGGTACCAGTGCTGCTCGCGGGCAATTTCCATATCGTTCCCGCAATTCACAATTGCAACCAGTACCTCACCCTTCACCCGCTGTTCTCTACCTTTGACAAATCCTCTTTTCTCCCCATTTATCCCAATTTCATCTGGGGATAAACACTTGTTGAAGATTTTCCTAACTTGACGGGCAGACTTTTGGCTGGGCTATACTGCGAATGACCTGACTGAGCCTAAACCCCCTATGCTTGAGCTTTCGAGCGCGAAGAAGCTCAGACCTGGAGTTCAATGGTTTCTGTTGCCCGGTATTCTGGCCCTAATTGGCACCTCAGGAGCCGCCTTTTATTTCTGGATTGTGAATCGACCGGCTGATCCAGTTCCGGTGTCCCTGGTCACCGTTGGGAAAGGGGATGTTGAAAGCTCGGTGAATGAGAGCGGCGTCGTTGAACTGCGCGGCCAGAAAACGCTCAAATCCCCTACAGAAGGAGCTGTCGAAAACGTACTTGTAAAACCGGGTCAGCGGGTGCGGGCAGGACAGGTTCTGTTGACCTTGCGCTATCCAGAACGGCAAACCGCCCTGGCAAACCAACAACTGCTGATTCGCCAGCAGGAATTGACGCTGGAGCAGAACCGTCAGCGAGTTCTGGACGCAAAGGAAAAGTTAGCCATTGAAGAACGTAAGCTAAAGAACCTGGTGGATTTGGTCTCTCAGGGGGCGATTACCCAACAACTATTCCAGGACCAGGAAGACCGGGTACGGACAGCACGAATTACTTTACGAGAGTCTGAGTCAACGGTTGCAATGGCGCAATTTGAGCTGGAGCGATCGCAACTCGAACGCCAGCGCATCCTGCAACAGCTTCAAAACAGTGTCATTGCCTCCCCCATTGATGCGATCGTGCTGGATGTCAAAGTCAAAGATGGGGATGGCGTTGAACTTCGGACTGAGTTGTTGACCCTGGGCGACCCCAACCAGGAATATGTGCAAACTCGACTCTCTACATTGGATGCGAGGCAGGTAAGACTGAATCAGCTTGCCAGAATCAGCATTTTGGGGCCAAACCCGGAAGTGTTTACTGGAAGAGTTCGGAGTATTTATCCCCAGGCAGTCTACCCAGAACAGCCCAAACAGGGAACGAACCGTTCCTCAGAACAGGCAACCGTTCCCGCCGTAATCAAACTAGACAGGCCAACCCGTAAGCTGCTTCCCGGTTCCCAGGTGAATGTGGAGATTGTGTTAGAGCAGGGCAAGAACGTCGTCACCCTGAACCCTGAAGCCATTCAGCGCTCTCAAGAAGAAACCTTCGTTTGGGTGCGGGACAGCAATAACAAAGCTCAAAAGCGCTCAATCGTAACCGGAATAGAAGGCTTGTTAGAAGTTGAAATCACCTCCGGTTTACGCCCTGGCGAACAGGTCATCCTTCCACCCGCAGAGCCCGCCCTCCAGCCAGGGATGCCTGTGACGACTGAGAAGAAGCTTTAGGGAGTTGTTAGTTGTTGGTTGTTAGTGAGGTGAGGGGTGAGGGGTGAGGGGTGAGGTGAAAACTCAAAACTCATCTGTAGCTGTTCTAATACCAATTCAAACGGAACTCGCGACAGATGAAGGGGGTGGCTGCGCCCCCACGCAGGCGGCATGCCCCCTGCACCCCCATGTGTCACTTTTGCTCTTTATAAATTGGTATAAATTGTTGGTGAACAATGGGAGTTGTGAAAGTCTTTCCCTGATGGGAAAGCCCTTTCACAATCCAAATAGGATCGCTATACCCATCCATTCATCCGCTCCATCACTCCCCAACTCCCCATTCATCCATCTACTCTCCCACTCATCCCCATGGGCTTAAGCATTTCCGATCTCCTTAGCACGACTTACCAGTCTCTTCGGAGCAATTTGCTGCGTTCCGGTTTGACGACGCTCAGTATGTTTATGGGGGTGGCAACGGTGACGGCAACAATGCATGTCAAAAGTATCAGCGAAGCAACAATCGCAGCAGAACTGGCAAAACGGGACGCACCTCAGGTAGGGATTGGGGTTTCGTGGAACCCCCGTCGCGATCGTATGCCTCTGAAATTGGAAGAAATGGACGTTTTGCGGCAACGGCTCAATGGCTTGCGAGCAATCACCGCTGTCAATTGGATGGGTGTTGTGCCGGTCATCTTTCAGGGTGAAGAAGCGGATCCTTCCATAATTGCCGTATCCAAAGACTTTTTCGTAACCGATGGCCAGCAGCTTCTAAAGGGTCGCTTTTTCACAGAGGCTGACTATCAGTCCTACCATCGTGTCGCCATTATTGAACAGTTTTTGGTGGATCGGTTGTTTAAGGGCAAAAATCCCTTAGGGCAGCGAATTTATCTTAGAGGAAAACCATTTGTGGTCGTCGGAGTTGTGCCGACCAAGGAAAGTAATCACAGTGAACCACGGGGGCTGGTATACATTCCACTGGCAATCCATAGTGCCATGACTGGAGATCGAACCCTCGATGCCATCCAGGTCAGTCCATACCATATCAGAAACCTGGAAGAACTGGGCAAACAAGCCGAGAAACTACTGAAGCGACCGGGTAGGCAATTATGGAACTTCAACAATGCTGAGGATATCCTGGAACAGCAAAAAACGCTGGATATGGCTGCTCAGGCATTGACTATCGTTGCGGCTATCTCCTTGCTGATTGGTGGTGTTGGAATTGCCAACGTAATGATTGGGTCTGTTACAGAACGAATTCCCGAAATTGGCTTACGGCGAGCCATTGGCGCAACCAAACCGGATGTGATGCTGCAATTTATCCTGGAAGCCGTGATCCTGAGCCTGATTGGAGGCACATCCGCTTTGGGCACCGTGCATGGGCTGACTGTTTTGGCAGCAGACATATTCAAGCTGCCCTATCAATTTGAAGTCAGTACAGCAGTGATCGCCCTCAGCTCAGCCCTGATTGTTGGAGTGGGTGCAGGACTACCACCTGCCCTACGCGCCAGCCACATCGACCCAGTCAAGGCCCTACGCTCAGAGTAGGAGCTACAGGGGTTTTCAGTTGAATTAGCCACATTCTTTAAAGCCGGGGAGTTAGGGTCTAGGGACTAAAGAGTAGCTTATGCATTTGAAACTAGTACTTTGCCAAATTGAATTTGATGGTTAGCGAATACCCAGGAAGTTTATGGGGTGAAGTTAACCCCCCGATTCGGACAGTAAATGAAAGAATTTAAGGAAGTTCTTCCTTTGTACCACGATTTTCTTTT
>JAIMBL010000252.1 GCA_023511615.1 Leptolyngbyaceae cyanobacterium HOT.MB2.61 | reverse complement strand
CTTTGCTGCCCACAAACGACCACATCTCGTCACACTGGATGGTTAAACGTCCCTTTTTTTTTCTGTACATGGACTGGACGGGGCACACTCTGATATTTCTCATTGACATAACTCTGGAGCCAGGGTTCTGAAACCCTCCCTGGTAACTTGATGATTAAAAGCTACAGCTTAAACAAACTGTAACCCTGACAAATCAGAAAGTTGGGGGGAAATCGAGGGGAAATCGGGGGGAAGACTCAATATCTAGCACTTGGCAAAACAACAAGGTCAATAAATTCACCCAGAGCTAAACCGAATCCAGCCAGGACAATCAAAACTCCTAAGGCCTGATTTGCTTTGAGATCCAAAAATTGCATTTCCACCCAGGCCAGAATCGCAGTCAAGATAGGGATAGCAAAAAGTGCAACAAAAGTTGATGACATCAGCATTAGCGTGATCAGAATGCTGACCAGCATCGTCACAAGTAAGGCCTGGGGAGTGTACCCAAGCCATTTTCCTAAAAGCCGACTGCCGCCCCAAGCGGTCAAAATTCCTAGAGCAGCAACAAAAGCTCCAATGTACCAGATAATGTGGTGGGCGGCTAGAACCCAACCAACCAGAGCATAGGCAAAGCAGAACAGAAGGAGAGAGAGTAGAGTCATTGGAGGCTGCTGCTAAAACACAGGGTCTTCATGCCTCTAATACTACCTCAAGAATTAATTTTGTTTCTTCCCTACCTTTTTGGCTCTCCTGGCTTGCCGGTAAAAGAGTCGCGTAAGCTACTCTTTCATCTCAAATAAAATCTCAACGCTATCACCTTATCACTCATCCACTCATCTACCCTATTGCCCATCGCCTTCACGTCTACCAATGAGGGAGCGGTGATCTTTCAGACGCAAGAACCAGAACTTTGTCTGAAAACCTCAAAAGTTGTTTTTCGGACTTTCTGATTATCTCCCTTAGCAATGGAGGTATGCACAGCTTTTATCATGATTGAAGGATCGTAGGGTTTTGTTATGAAAGCATCCGCACCCAGTTCCTCTGCTAACGCGTGATAGTCCTGGTTGTTTGAGCTTGTGCAAAAAACGAAGGGTATATCAGTAAGGATAGGATTTTGCTTCAGCCTCCTTAAAACCTCAAATCCACTCATGCAGGGCATGTGAAGGTCAGAAATAATCAGATCGGGTAACTTTTCTTTGACTAACCGAAGCCCTGCAATGCCATCATCTGCACTAATGACAAGAAAACCATGACTTTGCAGAAGAAAGCAAAGAAGTTCTCGACTCTCCAAGTTGTCTTCAATTACAAGAATTGTTGACATAACTCCTCAATTTCCACGTAGGAAATTTGTCTAACGATGCCAAGCAGGTGGAGTGAATTAGATAGGAAACCTACCACGGGATGGGTTGGTGGTAGTGTAATTTGCCGATTGAGAAGTTGATCTATTGTGATCGCATCCTGCCCATCCCGCGGTTTATCTGCTTAACTATCTTGAATTTATTTTCTAAAAGTTAATGTTTAGGGAGGAAATCGGAGGGATTTCGGGGAGGTTGGAGTTTAGTTAGAAAACTTTCTCGCCAGGGCTGAAAACGAAAAGACCCTGACCTTAGCCAGGGTTAGAGAGGTGTGTACGGAGGTCCTAAGAATTGCAGGCGAATTGCCCATTCACCCTGCGAATGGACTTAGCTTGTCAGACAAAGGTCAGGATTTTAGCGGGAAATCGGAGGGATTTCGGGGGGGTAATCCAGTTGCTTCATGCGGTATCCTAATCCGTGGACTGTTTCAATGATGGAGTCGGGGGCACCAACGGCTTTCAGCTTTTGGCGAAGTGTTCTGATATGGGTTTTAACGGCTTCTTCCGTCGGTGATTCATCAATAGACCACAGCCTTTCAATGATTCCCGGCCTGCTTAATACTCGCCGACCGTTGGAAATTAGTAACTCCAGCAAGGCATATTCTTTGGGGGTCAGGCGGAGGGGTTTGTTGCCGTAAGCCACTTCAAAGGTATCAGGATTTAGACACAAATTTCCCCAGCAGAGCTGCGATCGCGAAACCGAATCTCGCCGTCTTAGTAAAGCTCGAACTTGAGCCAACAACTCTTCTAAATCAAAGGGCTTCACCATATAGGCATCAGCTCCCGCATCCAATCCAATAATCTTATCGGCGATAGTATCGCGAGCCGTTAGCATGAGAACCGAAATCGACCGATTCCGGTTCTTTGACGCAGAACCTTCACCAGAACCCCGTAGCTTCTGGCAAAATCGCAGGCCATCGACCTTGGGCAATGTCACATCCAGTAATACCAGATTATATTCGTAGGTTTCAATGTACTCCCAGGCAAGCTCCCCATCCTGTGCAACATCAACCGTATATTGGCGATTGATCAACGCCTCGGTCAACATATCTGCAATTTGTATATCATCCTCAACAACCAAAATGCGCATCGCAATTCTGGGCTCTCAACTTTTGACTTTTAACTTTTGATTTTAAATTTGATCTCGGGTGAATGGCACTCAATTAAGTCTGGTGAGCGTGCCCACCCTGAGAGAAATCAAAGTTCCCAGTGATCTAAAATTGCTTATGTCAGTACCACTCAATGTTAGGTGATTCTCTGGTAATTGCCCTGTCCGTTTCCAATGGCCGCTATCAACAATGAGCAAACAACCTCAACGATATACGCCCCCACTAAAAGTTGGTTATTCCTCTGAAAAAGGTGCTTCATGGGATGACGCGCAAGCTGAAAGTTTAACTAATTGGGGCTGGGAAGGAAAGTGGATTACTGGTGGATTTGGCTTAGTTCTTCTACTGATAGGAACCGTTAGCTTCATTTCTTACCAAAATGCCATTCAGTTAGCAGAAAGTGCAAGACGGGTTAGACAAACCCAGGCCGTTCTTAATAATTTGAACAGCATTTCTACAACTTTGATTGATGCAGAGTCTGGTCGGCGGGGTTATATTTTGTTTGGCGATCCGGAGGAATTAAAGCGTTACGACAAGGCAATTGAAAATCTCAATCCTCAACTCGAACGACTGCGGCAAACTCTCACCGCTATCCCAATCCAACAGCAACGTTTGAATAATTTAGAAGCTTTGATTGCTCAGCGATTGGCACTTTCTCAGCAATCTATTGATTATTACTTAAATCGACGTGGGCAGCTATCTTTCCAGGATCCATTTATCCTTCAAAGTAAGCATAATCGGGACAATATTCGACAGGTGATTACAAGCTTGATTGCAGAGGAAGAAAACTTATTAGAAATGCAGGTTGAGCAGTCTCAGAATACTTTCCAGCTAAGAATACTGATTGAACTGCTGGGCACTTTACTGACCTTTGCTACGCTACTTGGAGTGTTTGCCTTAGTCTACCGTCAGCTGATCAAACGTCATCGGGCGGAGGCGTTACAACAGATACTTGCACGGGAAAAAGAACTCAGTGAACTCAAGCTGCAATTTTTTTCGATGGTTTCCCATGAGTTTCGGACGCCTTTAAGTCTCATCATCGGTTCTGCCCAACTGCTGGAGCAAAGCCTGAAGGAAAAAATTGAGCCAGGAAAATTGAAAAATCTTTACCGGATTGAAACATCAGCTAAGGTTATGACTCAAATGTTGAGCGATATACTGACCCTTGCAAGGGCAGAGGCTGGCAAATTAGAGTTTAATCCCAGTCTGATCGAGATACAGACGTTTTGCCTCAACCTGGTTGAAGATTTTCAGGTTTATAGTGAAACAAAACGAACAATTAAATTTATCAAACAGGGTAGTCATACCCATGCCTGGGTTGATGAAAAATTGCTCTACTCTATTCTCAGTAATCTGCTATCCAATGCAATTAAATACTCTTCTCCTGAGAAACCAATTTACTTTTCCCTCATCTGTGAATCTGATTTAGTGAAGTTTCAAGTCAAAGATGAAGGAATTGGCATTCCCAGGGAGGATCAATCAAAACTTTGTGATCCCTTTAGTCGCGGAAAAAATACCAGAGAAATTTCAGGCACGGGCTTAGGGTTGGCTCTTGTTAAAACCTGCGTCGATCTTCATCAGGGTGAGATCTTGTTTGAGAGTGAGGTGGGTGTTGGAACAACAGTGACTGTAATCCTGCCACAAAAGGTAGACCTAACAAGGTAATGATGAGCGGCGCCAGACGCCATCATTAACGACTCAAAAATCATTACGATTTGGGCACTACTCCACAAAGATCTTGATTGGAAAATGGGGAGCCAGGAGTTGTCCACGTTTCGAAGGGGCGGGTCTTCAACCACCTGAAATGTATCGAAAACTATCGAGACTGCCAACTTTTCGAGCAATATCGGTACGCTTGTAAAGGTTGAGAGCCAGTCTGCTGCCATGAAATCTAGCATCTCACCGGGTGAGAGTTTCCCATTAGGCGCAACGGTGCGCGACAAAGGAGTAAACTTTTGTATATTTTCAAGGGAATGTACAGCAATTGAGCTGCTACTGTTCGATACGCCGGATGCGCCGGAACCCAGTCAGGTAATTCCCCTTGATCCGAAGCAGAATAAAACGGCTCAGTACTGGCATGTGTTTGTCCCAGGGATTAGGGCCGGCCAGGTTTACGCCTACCGTGCCTACGGCCCCTATGCCCCCGAAAAAGGGTTGCATTGCGATGGTCAAAAGGTGTTGATTGACCCCTATGCACGGGCTGTAGCCAATTGGGAAAACTACAGCCGCGACGCCGCCAGACTACCTGGAGATAACTGTCCCAAAGCGTTACGGGGAGTCGTCGTAGATACCAGCACCTATGATTGGGAAGAAGACGTCCACCTCAAAATTCCCTACTCTCGCACCGTTATCTATGAAATGCATGTTGGTGGCTTTACCCGCCATCCCAACTCTGGTGTGAGCCCGGAAAAGCGGGGTACCTTTGCTGGGCTGGTTGAAAAAATTCCCTACCTTAAAGAACTGGGTGTTACCGCCGTTGAATTGATGCCCATCCACCATTTTGATGAATTCGATGCCCGTCCTGGACTGAGAAACTACTGGGGCTACAGCACAATCGCCTTCTTTGCTCCCTACGTGGGTTACAGTTCCCGCCGGGATCCCCTAGGTCCGGTTGAGGAGTTCCGTGACATGGTCAAAGCTCTGCACAAAGCCGGAATTGAAGTGATTCTGGATGTAGTATTCAACCATACGGCGGAAGGCAACGAAGATGGGCCGACGCTTTCTTTTCGGGGATTGAGCAATCAGGACTACTACATGCTGGAAGATGATCCATCAAAGTATCGCAACTACAGCGGTTGCGGCAACACCTTTGAGACAAACTCGATCGCCTCTCGCCTGATTTTGGACTGTCTCCACTATTGGGTTGCCGAGATGCATGTCGATGGCTTCCGGTTTGACCTGGCCTCTGCTCTTTCTCGTGACTCCGATGGCATACCCCTGAAAAATCCACCCCTGCTGTGGGATATCGACACGGAACCCATTCTGGCAGGGACCAAAATTATTGCCGAAGCCTGGGATGCGGGGGGATTGTATCAAGTCGGCTCTTTTGTGGGCGATCGCTTTGCGGAATGGAACGGTCCCTTCCGGGATGATGTGCGCCGTTTTGTCAAAAGTGATCCGGGAATGGTCAAACATGTGGCCGCTCGCATCATGGCGAGTCCCGACATTTACTCTAAGCCCGGACGCCGAGCTGATCACACCATCAACTTCATCACCTGTCATGATGGCTTTACTCTGAATGACCTAGTTTCTTACAACGAAAAGCACAACGAGGCGAACGGTGAAGATAACCGGGATGGTATGAATGAAAATTACAGTTGGAACTGCGGTTTTGAAGGATTCACTTCCGATCCAGAAATAGAGGCCCTGCGGCAGCGGCAGATTAGAAACTTTCTTACCGTTTTGTTTATGTCCCAGGGCACACCGATGTTGCTGATGGGCGATGAGGTGCGGCGATCGCAACAGGGCAACAATAACGCCTACTGCCAGGACAACGAATTAAGCTGGTTTGATTGGGACTGTATCAACAAACACGCCGATCTTCTCCGCTTTACCAGAGGGCTGATTGACTTTACCCAATCCCTGGAAATTTTTCAGCAGGAACATATCCTGGCGGTTTCCTATGCCAGCCAGGCACCCCACATCGTCTGGCACGGAACGACCCTGGGAGAACCCGACTGGGGCAAGAATTCCCATAGCATTGCTTTCACCTTGAGGCATCCCAAATTTGATGAACGATTGCACATCATCCTCAACGCTTACTGGGAACCCCTCACTTTTGAGCTACCGCCGCTGGATCATGGCGAAACCTGGTACCGGATTGTGGACACTGCCCAGCCCAGCCCCAGCGATTTTTGTGACATCAAAACCGCTCCCCCGGTTAAGCAGGAAGCGTATCAGGCCCATGCCCGTTCGGCGATCGTCCTAATTGCGAAGTAACGCCATTGCCTCTTCACACCACTCCAACCATCCCATTTCATACTGAATACCGCACCGTAGTGTCAGGTATTGAAATTTGCGTTCCAAAGGAAGGGTATCCAGATTTTGGAAATATAGCTATAGCCACCAGGCTTAGGACGGTGTGCAGGGGTGGAACCCTTGGCTGGGGGCGAAGCCCCCACACCCCCCTTAAACCCAGT